>JAEUOE010000102.1 GCA_016790885.1 Dechloromonas sp.
TGCCGCTCGTCGTCGCGGATGCGACGGGTTGCCGTCAGGCCGTCCATGACCGGCATTTGCATGTCCATCAGGATCAGGTCGAAATCCGCTTCGCCAAGCCGGTCGAGCGCTTCCTGGCCATCGTTGGCGACAGTCACCCGATGGCCGTCGCGGCTCAGCAACTGGCTGGCCACGCGCTGGTTGAGGGCATTGTCCTCGACGAGCAGGATGCTTAGCGGGCGGCTCGTCGCATTGCCCACCGGGGCGGCGGGTACGACGGCGACCACCGTGTTGTCGGCGACCGGCAGTTCGACGCTGACCGTGAAGGTGCTGCCGTGGCCGGGCTGGCTGCTGACGCTGATCTGCCCTCCCATCATGCCGATCAGGCGGTTGCTGATGCTCAGGCCGAGGCCGGTGCCGCCGAAACGGCGGGTGGTCGAAATGTCGGCCTGGGTGAAAGCCTCGAAAATCAGCTTGAGCTTGTCCTGCGGGATGCCGATGCCGGTGTCGGTGACAGCTAGTTCCAGGCGGCAGAGGTCAGGCTGGCTGGCCGGCTGGCAACGGGCGCTGAGCGTGATGCCGCCGCTTTCGGTGAATTTGATGGCGTTGCCGATCAGGTTGAGCAGCACCTGGCGCAGGCGGACGGGATCGCCGACCAAGGCTGGCGGCAGATTGGCATCGATGCTGCAATCGAGGCGCAGCGCATTCTGGGCGGCCCGCGACGAAAAGAGCTGCAGGCTCTCGCGACACAATTTGTCGACCGAGAAGGGTATTTTTTCGAGCACGAGATTGCCCGATTCGATCTTGGAGAAATCGAGGATGTCGCTCAGGATCTCCAGCAGATGGTCGGCGGAAACCCGCAGGATTTCCAGGGATTCCCGCTGTTCCGGCCGCAACGGGCTGGTCAGCAGGTGTTCGGTCATGCCGATGATGCCGTTCATCGGCGTGCGGATTTCGTGGCTCATGTTGGCCAGGAATTGCGATTTGGCGATGTTGGCCGCATCGGCGGCTTCCTTGGCCTCGGTCAGTTCGCGCTGCGCCGCCTCGAAACGGCGGGTGAATAGCCAGCCCAGCCCCATCACCGCGCTGACCACCAGCACCACGATGGCGGTCTGGATGTTGCGCAAGGTGGCGCGCTGGCTGGCCTGCTTGGCTTCGACCTCGCGCAATTGCTGGTTGCCCACGAAATACAGGCGATTGGCGTTTTCGTTGAGGCGGAAGAAGAACGAGGGAATGGTCTTGTAGTGAAGCTGGATGTCGAGCAGGGTCTGTCCCTGGCAGAGGCTGTCGCGCTCGGCACAGGCATCGCGCCGTTCCAGCGCGGCGACCAGTTGCGTCGCTTCCTGGCGTAACTGGTCGAGGTAGGGGGCAATCTCGATCACCTCGAGCGCCGGCGTGCTATCGCCCGGGTCGCGCCGGTAGGTCATCTCCCGCGTCATTTCGTCATAGCCCTCGATGTTGAGGGCCAGCCGCTTGGTCAGGGTGCCGCCTTTTTCCAGAATCTCGATGGCGCGCTGCAATTCGTCGGCACCGTGATCGATTTCCCGGAGCAGCCGCTTGCGGGCGCCACCGCTCGCCGTCGACAACTGATAGAACTTGCCTTCGATATCGCGCACGGTGGTGGTGATGTGCTCGCCGACAAACAGGCGGGCCTGCTCGTTGCCCCGGTGCCGTTCGAGATCGTCGAGCATGCCGGCGATCAGCCAGCTGACGCCGACGATGGCGAAGAAGCCGGCCAGGAACAGGGCCAGCAGTGCGAACAGCGCGCGGTTGCCGCGGGGCCGGGAGAGTGCCGTCATGGCGTGGTCAGTGGCTCTGGCGATTGTCGAGGAAGCCGTATTTGCGGAATACCGCCTGGCCTTCCGGCGAAGCGACGAAGTCGATGAACTTGCCGGCCAGCGCCGGGTTTTTCGAGAAACTGAGCTGGATGAGGAGCAGGGCCTGCGGCTTGGCGACGCTGGTCGGCAGGTCGATGGCCTCGATATGCGGGGCGTTGTCGGCGAAGAAGGCGGTGGCGCGCCAGTTGAGGGCGAGATCGCCCTCGCCACGCTTGAGGGCGAGGTTGATGGCGCGCGAATCGGGCATCATCAGCGCCGCCTTGGCGACGGCACGCGGATAGATACCGGCCTTGTCGAGCATTTGCTTGGTTTCCTGGCCAACGCTGCCGCTGTTGGCGTTGCCGAGAATCAGGTTGAGATCCTTGCGGAAGATTTCATCGAGCTGCGGCTTGACCCCCTTGGGGTTGCCCTTGGCCACGAACAGGGCCATCTGGTTGTAGCCGACCAGCTTGTAGTTGCCGAGCAGTCCTTCGGCCTGGTGAAGATCGCGGTAGGAGGGTTCGCCGGGAAAATAAATGTCGCCGAGGCGGCTTTTTTTGGCACTCTGGTAGAGGTCTTCCGAACCGCCCTGGGCGATGGTGACCTTGACCTTCTCATGCTGTTCGAACTGGCGGGCCAGCTCGGTAATCGGGCGAACCATGGTGATGCCGCAGTAGATCATCAGCTCTTTTTCCTGGGCGTGCGCGGCAGGCATGAGGGCAACGAGACAGAAGACAAGGCGGCGAAGGTGACGCAGGGTGGTGGACATGGCGATTGCCTTTGAAGTCAGGTTGCCTATTTTAGAGGATTTGGCGGTTCAGCTAAAATCGGCTGCATTTTGCAGCGCCGGTCCACACGGGTGGATGGCATCGACAGGAGATTTCATGAGTTCTACCACGAGCGCTCGCGCCCATTGGTCCAGCCGCTGGGCCTTCATTCTGGTAACTGCCGGTTCGGCCATCGGCCTCGGGAATATCTGGAAGTTTCCCTACATGACCGGCACCAACGGCGGCAGCGCCTTCGTGCTGGTGTACCTGGCCTGCATCGTCGGCATCGGCTTGCCCCTGCTCATGGCCGAAATCATGCTCGGTCGCCGCGGCCAGGAAAACCCGGCCGACACCATGCGCCTGCTCGCCCGCGAGGCGCGGGTTTCACCATGGTGGCAGGCCGTCGGTTTCATCGGCATTTTCGGGGCGCTGTTCATCCTCTCCTTCTATAGCGTAGTGGCCGGGTGGATCCTCGATTACACGGTGCTCGCCGCCCGTGGCTTCGGGCAGTTCGCCAAGGAAGATTTCGGCCCGCTGTTTGCCGGGCTGCTGGCCAACCCGGTCAAGCTGATCGGCTGGCATAGCGCCTTCATGCTGCTCAATTTCGTTGTCGTCGCCGGTGGCATCACGGGCGGTATCGAGCGTGCCAACAAGATCCTCATGCCGGCACTGTTCGCCATTTTGCTGATCCTGCTCGGCTACGGCATGGTGGCAGCCGACCTGCCGGCCGCCTTCCGCTTCATGTTCCATTTCGAGCCGGCGGCCATTTCGGCCAAGGTGATCCTCGCTGCCATGGGCCACGCCTTTTTCACGCTCAGCCTGGGCATGGGCGCGATCATGACCTACGGCTCCTACCTGGGGCGCGAAACCCCGATCGGCCGCACCTGCCTGTATATCGGCGCCGCCGATACCGCCATCGCCCTGCTCGCCGGCCTGTCGATCTTCGCCATCGTCTTCGCCCAGGGCCTGGAGCCCGCCGCCGGCCCCGGCCTGATCCTGCAGACCCTGCCCATCGCCTTCTCGCAGATGCCGTTTGGCGGCGTCATCGGGGTGCTCTTCTTCCTGCTTGTCGTGTTTGCCGCCTGGACCTCGTCGATTTCGCTGATCGAGCCGCCGAGCGCGCTGCTCATTGAGCGCTTCGGCCTGCGCCGCCCGGTTGCCGTCGGCCTGGTCTGCCTGGCCGCCTGGCTGCTCGGCATGGCCGTGGCGCTATCGTTCAACGACTGGGGGCATATCAAGCTGTTCGGTTTGAACATCTTCGACCTGCTCGACACCCTGACCACCAAGATCATGATGCCCACCGCCGGCCTGCTGATCGCCCTGTTCGTCGGCTGGCGCATGCAGCGCGCCCACGTCGAGGACGAAATCGCCCTGTCGGCCGGCAGCTTCAAACTGTGGTTCGCCGTGCTGCGCTACCTGTCGCCGGTGGCGATCGTGCTCATCTTCCTGAACGTGATCGGGGTGATCGG
>JAEUOE010000109.1 GCA_016790885.1 Dechloromonas sp.
GCCAAGCCCCTGGTTGCCGCGTTTCGCCTCACCCGTTGACCGGCCAGCAGGAGCAATCCGCCGGCCAGCCATGCTTCCCAGGCGGGAAGTTCCGGCTGCATCTGCAAACAGACGATGCCGGCGGCAAAGGCGAGAATATTCAGGCGCATGCTGCAATAATAAAGGCATGCGTCGTTACCTCAGAAAATACCTTCCCGATCACGAAACCATCCGCAACAACCCGTGGCTGCGGCCTTTCGAGTCGTCGCTGCTGCATCCGCGGCTGTGGCACCTGAATCGCCACTCGGCGGCCGGGGCGGTTGCGGCGGGGCTGTTCTGCGGGTTGATTCCGGGGCCGTTGCAGATGCTGGGTGCTGCGATCAGCGCCGTGGCATTCAAGGTCAACCTGCCGCTGGCCTTGCTGGTCACGCTGTACACCAACCCCTTCACCATCGTGCCGCTCTATCTGCTTGCCTACCAGATCGGCCGCCTGACCATCGGCGAGAGCAACGGCTTCCTGGCGCCCCCCGGTTTCGACCCGGCCAATTTCATCGGCTGGACGGAAGGCATGCAGCAGTGGATGCTGGCCGTCGCCAAGCCGCTCGGCATAGGTTTGCTTCTGCTGGCCAGCGGGCTGGCCGTGGCAGGCTATTTCGCCACGCGGGCGGCGTGGCGAGCCTGGTTGATCGCCGCCTGGCGGCGGCGCAAGACGCTCAGGTCCTGAAGCGTGAGGTGGCGCTGGTCAGCGTGTGGGCCAGGTTGCGCAGGGTATCCGCCGTTTCGGCATTGCCGGCCACCGCGATATTGTTTTCCTCGGCCATCTGGGCGATGCGCTCGACGCTCTGGGCGATTTCGGTACTCGCCGCTGCCTGCTCGCGCAGGGCAACCGAAATCTCCGACACCGCCTCCAGGACCTGACGCGACTGGACCTGGACCTGGCTGATCGCCTCACCTGCCCGTTCGGCCTGATGCACGCCGGCGGCCACGCGTTCGACACCTTCCTTCATGCTCGAAACGGCCGTCGAGGTACCCGACTGGATGGCCCCGATCATGCCGGAAATTTCCTGGGTCGACTTGGCGGTGCGCTCGGCCAGCTTGCGCACCTCGTCGGCCACCACGGCGAAGCCGCGCCCCGATTCACCGGCCCGCGCCGCCTCGATGGCCGCATTGAGTGCCAGCAGGTTGGTCTGGTCGGCAATGTCCTTGATGGTGTCGACAATGGCCGAGATCTGACCGGACTGCTGGCCCAGCGCCTCGACCGCCGCAGCCGACTGGTTGACAGTCTGCGCGATACCCTGGATTTCCTGGACCACGGCGAGCACGATGCGGCCGCCCTCGGCCGCCACCTCGTCGGACCGGCGGGAGTAATCCTGCGCGTCCTGGGCATTCTTGGCGATATGGTCGATGCCGACCGTCGTTTCCTCGACGGCTGCCGCCATGCTCGACGCGGAATCGCTTTGCGAGGCGCTGCTGGCCGAAATCTGCTGGCTCGACGAGGCAACCTGCTCGGACGCCACGTTGATACGCTGCACGTCGCTCTGCACCCCGCCCAGCAGGGCCCGGAAGGCAGTGGCCATGTCGTTGAAATCCTTGCCGGCAGCATGCAGTTCATCGGCACCGTGGTTGTCGAATTGCACCGTCAGGTCGCCGTCGGCAAGGCGGCGGGCGCCTTCCGAGAAGTTATGCACGCTGTTGATGACCGAATAATAGGTACCGATGCCGAGGTAACCGACAACCAGCACGATCGCGATGGACAGCCCCATCTGGAAATAGAGCATCTGCTCGGCGTGGCTCTTGCGCTTCTGCAACTGCTGTTCGAATTGCGGGATCAGGGTGTCGTACATGACCTTGTACCCCAGATCGATCAGCTCAGTGGCCTGGTTAAAGTAAGCCTGCGGGTCGGTGGTGAATTTTTCGCCCAGGATGTCCTCGCGAACGAGGGTGAACAGTTTTTCCGAACCCTCGGTGAATTCCTTGGCCGGGCCGGACAGCGCCCCCTGCAACTCCGGCGCATAGCGGAATACCTTTTCCACGTTGATGTTCTGTGCCCGCAGCAGTCCGCCCATCACCGCCAACTGGGAGGCCAGGTCGACCTTCATCTGCGGAGACAATTCCTTGGCACTCAGCACGCCGGTTCCACGCGCCCGGGTGACACCCAACTGCTCCAGAATGGCTGGCATCTTGGAAACCACGGTATCCATGAAGTAATAGGTATCCATGGCCGGATCGAGCGTCAAGTTATTGGCATCCGCCACTTCAGCCATGAACTGCAAGGCCTTGGCAATCATCTGCGTATGGCGCTTGATATTGTCGGGACCCGACCAGCTCAGGCCCTGCGCACGGATTTCCTCCCAGTCCTGGCGGACGCTCTTCCAGATCTGGTTTTCCCGCAGGGCCGGGGACAGCGAGGCATCGGCAGCGACGACCGCCTCGACGACTTCCTTTTCCTTGGCAGCCCGCTTGTCCTTCATCGCCTCGTTGCCGTTGAGCACACCGGAAGACAGGCCGCGGTGCTGCTGCATGTACTGGGCCATGCGATTCAGGGGCTTGATCATCTGCAGGCCGTTCAACTCGTTCTGCGCCGTCTGGATATCCCGGCTGAGCAAGGTATAGACGGAAAAGAGCAAAACGCCCAAAACGACCGTCAGCGCCGTTCCCAGCAAGAGGAACTTGCTGCGATAGCGAAGACGGTTCATCAAGGCTACTGCTGGTGCAAATAAGGTTTGCATCAAATTTCTCCTGAATCGTGCCAAAACGCGCAAATTTAATATATTGACGGCGATTATCTCATATTAAAACCACAACTCGCATTAGTCCTTTAGTAGGCCGTCACTCAAGCGCAGAATGCGATCCGCCTTGGCCGCCAGTTGCTGATCGTGCGTCACCAGAATCAGACTGGCCTGCTGCAGATGTACCCGTTCGATCAGCAGATCAAATACGACACTCGCCGTGTGACTGTCCAGATTACCGGTTGGTTCATCAGCCAGCAAACAGGAAGGATCGCTGACCAGCGCCCGGGCGATGGCGGCCCGCTGCCGCTCGCCACCGGACAATTCGCCCGGCCGGTGTTCGAGGCGATGGCCGAGACCAACGGCCGCCAGGATTTCCGCCGCCCTGGCCAGCGCCGCCTGGCGCTCCGTGCGGCGAATCAACAGCGGCATGGCGACATTTTCGAGCGCCGAGAACTCGGGCAGCAGATGGTGAAACTGGTAAACGAAACCGAGATGGCGGTTGCGCCAGTCGCCGCGCTGTACCTCGCTGAGCGCCGAAAACACCTGCCCCATCAGCGTCACCTCGCCGGCCGAGGGCTTGTCCAGCCCGCCGAGCAGGTGCAGCAGCGTGCTCTTGCCGGAACCGGAAGCGCCGACGATGGCGATGGTCTCGCCCGGTCGCACGGCCAGGTCGATGTCGCTCAGCACCGGGACTTCCAGCCCGCCACCGCGAAACACCTTGGACACCCCGCGGGCGATCAGGATCGGCTCACTCATAGCGCAACGCCTCCGCCGGATTGACGCGGGAAGCCCGCCAACTGGGGTACAGGGTGGCGAGCAGCGCCAGCACGAAGGCGATCAGCGTCACCCCCCAGACATCGCCCCACTGCAGGTCGGATGGCAGGTCGGAGATGTAATAAACCTCTTTCGACAGGAAATGCACGCCGAGCATGCGCTCGATGAAGGGCACCACCACGTCGATATTGAGGGCCAGCGCCACGCCCCCGACGATTCCCAGCCCGAGGCCGATGAAGCCGACCAGCGCGCCCTGCACGACAAAAACTGCCATGATCGACAACGGCCGCGCCCCGAGCGTACGCAGGATGGCGATGTCGGCCTGCTTGTCGGTCACCGCCATGACCAGCGTGGACACCAGGTTGAAGGCGGCCACCGCGACAATCAGCGACAGGATGATGAACATCATGTTCTTCTCGATCTGCACGGCGCGGAAGAAATTGGCGTGGCTCTTTGTCCAGTCGTGCAGATAGGCGTCGGCATCGATGTACCTGACCAGTTCGCGGGCAATGCGCGGCGCCTGGAACAGGTCGTCCACCTTCAGGCGCACGCCGGTCACCCCGTCGCCCATCTGGTAGAGGCGCTGCGCATCCTCCAGGTTGATCAGGGCCAGCCCCGAGTCGTATTCGTACATGCCGACCTCGAAGATGCCGACCACGCGGAAGGATTTCAGGCGCGGCACCACGCCGGCCGGCGTCACCGTGCCCTGCGGTGCGATCAGCGTCACCTTGTCGCCGGTGAACACGCGCAGCGAACGGGCGAGGTCGGAACCGAGCACGACGCCGAACTCGCCCGGCCGCAGGTCGTCCAGGCTGCCGCTCTGGATGGTCTTGCGGAAATCGGCCACCTTGTCTTCCTGGTCGGGCAGGATGCCGCGCACGATGGTGCCCTTGACCCCGCCATCGACGCTGAACATGCCCTGCGACTGGACGAAGGGTGCCGAGGCGCGGACTTCCGGATGCTTCGACGCCTGCTCGGCGATGGCCGGCCAGTTGTGCAGTTCGCCATTGATGGCGGTGATCTGGATATGCGAAGCCACGCCGAGAATGCGCGTGCGCAGTTCCTTCTGAAAGCCGTTCATCACCGACAGCACGACGATCAGCGCGGCGACCCCCAGCCCGATACCGAGCATCGAGATGAGCGAAATGAAGGAAATGAAATGATTGCGCCGCTTGGCTCGCGTATAGCGCAAGCCAATCAGCAATTCGTAGGGCAATGCCATTCAGTTATCGGGCAGACGATGAAAGTCGCTATGGTACACTTTTTGATTACCCACCCCCGCCTGCTTCCCGTGCGCCTTACCCTGCTTGTTCCTGAACTGATCTGGCCCGAACCGAACGACCAACTGACGCTCGGCAAGCTCAGCGTACCGGGCTTCGAATGGCTGGCCGCCCGCGCGAACTTCGAGCGTCAGGCCAAACAGCCTTTCGAAACCGCCCTGGCCGCGCAGTTCGGCCTCGACGCCGCGCCCTTCGGCGCCCTGCGCCTGCTCGGCGAAAGCGCCGGTGAAACAACCGGCGACGCGGCACGCGAGGGCCACTGGCTGTGCGCCGACCCGGTGCACCTGCGCTTTCACCACGAACGCATCATCCTGGCCGATGCCGGCGCCTTCGATCTCGACGACGACGAAGCCCGCAGCCTGGCCGGCGCCCTCAACGAAACCTTTGCCGATGTCGGCGTCTTCCATGTCGCCACCTCACGCCGCTGGTATCTGCGCCTGCACCAGGCCGTCGATCACCCGGTCGAGCCGCTGACGGCGATGGCCGGGCGACGGATCGATGGCGAACTGTCGGGCAAGGAAAGCACGCTGACGCGCTGGCTCAACGAAGTACAGATGTTCCTGCACGGGCACCCGATCAACGACAAACGCCAGGCGGAGGGCAAACCGGCGGTCAACAGCCTGTGGCTTTGGGGAGGCGGCCAACTGCCGACCCTGCAACCCAACGACTGGTCGGCGGTGTGGAGCGACAACCCGCTGGCCCGTGGCCTGGCCATGGCCTCCGGCATCTCGGCCGAACCCCTGCCGGCCAATCTGGCCGCCCTGCTCGAACGTTGCCATGGCGACCGCCAGCTGGTCATTCTCGATTCCCTGCTGCCCTCGGTGCTCTATGAAGACGGCGAGGCCTGGCAAGCCGCCTGGCAAACGCTCGACCGCGACTGGTTCGCCCCCTTGCGCACGGCACTTGGCCGCTTCGCGCCACTCAGCATCGTCGCCCCCACCATTTACGGCCAGTTGTGCTGGACACTGCACGGCCAGGATCGCTGGAAATTCTGGCGCCAGGGCCGCTCGCTCCAGGCCACCGCCCAGGAACTGGCCAAAGGAAACACCCAGTGACCCGCATCGTTACCCGCAATGCGCCGCCGCGCGTCGTCTGGCAGCTCGAACAGCAAGGCCTGCACCCGCTGCTCGCCCGCCTCTACGCAGCACGCGGCATCACCGACAAGGCCGAACTCGACTACGAACTGAAGTCGCTGATTCCCCCCGCCGCCCTGACCCACGCCACCGATGCCGCTCAACTGCTGGCCGATGCCATCGAGGCTGAAGCGAAGCTGCTGATCATCGGCGACTACGACTGCGACGGCGCCACCGCCACCGCTGTCGGCATGCGTGCCCTGAAATCGCTCGGCGCCGATGTCGATTTCCTGCTCCCCGACCGCTTCAAGCTCGGCTACGGCCTGTCGCCGGAAATCGTCGATGTCGCCGCCGAGCAATCGCCCGACCTGATCATCACCGTCGACAACGGTATCGCCAGCCTGGAAGGTGTCGCCCGCGCCCAGCAGCACGGCATCGCCACGCTGATCACCGACCACCACCTGCCGGGCGACACCCTGCCCGATGCCGAGTGCATCGTGAACCCCAACCAGCCCGGTTGCGGCTTCCCGTCCAAGTGCATCGCCGGGGTTGGCGTGATGTTCTACGTCATGCTCGCCCTGCGCGCCGAACTGCGCGAGCGGGGTTATTTTGCAGACCGCCCCGAACCCAACTTCGCCAACCTGCTCGACCTGGTGGCGCTGGGCACCGTCGCCGACGTGGTCAAGCTCGACCGCAACAATCGCATCCTGGTCAGCCAGGGCCTGAAGCGCATGCGCGCCGGCCAGATGCAGGCCGGCATCGCCGCCCTGTTCAAGGCCGCCGGCCGCGACCCGAAGCGCGCCACCGCCTTCGACCTCGGCTTCCTGCTCGGCCCGCGCCTCAACGCCGCCGGCCGCCTGGCCGACATGCGCCTGGGCGTCGAATGCCTGCTCACCGACGATCCGGCCCGCGCCCTGACCATCGCCCAGCAACTCGACAATTTCAATCGGGAACGCCGTGAAATCGAGGCCGACATGCAGGAGCAGGCCCTGCATCTGCTCGAATCGATGGCCATCGACGACAGCGCCGCCGGCATCGCGCTGTTCGACGAGAGCTGGCACGAGGGCGTCGTCGGCATCCTCGCCTCGCGCATCAAGGACAAGCTGCACCGCCCGGTGTTTGCCTTCGCGCCCGGCGAAGGCGGCATCATCAAGGGTTCCGGCCGCTCGATTCCCGGACTGCACCTGCGCGATGCGCTCGACCTCGTCGCCAAGCGGGCTCCCGGCCTGCTGGTGCGCTTCGGCGGCCACGCCATGGCCGCCGGCGCCACCTTGCGGGAGGGCAACTTCGCGCAGTTCAGCGCGGTTTTCGCCCAGGTCGCCAGCGAACTGCTCGACCCGGCCGCCCTGACCCGCACGCTGGAAACCGACGGCAACCTCGAAGGCGGCTACCTGTCGCTGGAAGCCGCCCGCCTGCTGGAAAACGAAATCTGGGGCCAGGGCTTCCCGGCACCGCTGTTCTGCGATGACTTCGATGTCGAGCAACAGCGCGTGCTCAAGGAAAAGCACCTCAAACTGCGCCTGCGCAAGGGCAACAGCCGGATCGACGCCATCCAGTTCAATTTCGCGACGCAGCCGGGGCACCGCACCCGTGCCGCCTACCGCCTGGCGATCAACGAATACATGGGGGTGGAAAGTCCGCAGCTCATGATTGAGCACCTCGATGGAGAAAAGCCATGACCTCGCCGACCGGCAGCGGCCTGGCGAACAGGTAACCCTGGAATTCCTGGCAACCAAGGGCGTTCAGCACCGCCAGCTGGCTCTGCTTTTCGACGCCCTCGGCGACGACATGCAGGTTCAGGCTGTGCGCCAGCGACACGATGGCGCGGGTGATGGCCATCGCCTCATGGCCGGCATCGCATTCGAGCACGAAGGAACGGTCAACCTTGAGGATGTCGATGGGAAAACGCTTCAGGTAGGCCAGCGATGAATAGCCGGTCCCGAAGTCGTCGATCGCGATGTAGACGCCCATCGCCTTCAACTCCTTCAGCACCGCCAAGGCCCGCTGCACATCGCCCATCAGCATGCCTTCGGTGATCTCCAGTTCGAGGTTGCCGGGCGGCAGGCCGGCCTCGTCGATCACCGAGCGAACCAGGGCGGCTAGGTCGCGTTCGCGGAACAGGCTGGGTGAGATATTGACGGCCACCCGCACATCGGCAAACCCCTGCCCCCGCCAGGCAGCGGCCTGCTGGCAGGCTTCGTGCAGCACGAAACGGGTGACTTGCCCGATCAGGCCGTTTTCTTCAGCCAATGGAATAAAGCGAACGGGGGAAACGCTCCCGAACTCGGGAGAGTCCCAACGCACCAGTGCCTCGAAGCCGCAGGCCTGCCCGCGGATATCGACTTTCGGCTGATAGACGACGTGCAGTTCGTTGCGATCGACAGCTGAACGGAGTGCCGAATCGAGCGCCAGCCGGTCACGTGCCGCGACATTCAGCGATTCGGTGTAGAACTGGAACTGCCCCTTGCCGAGGTTCTTGGCGTGGTGCATCGCGGCATCGGCATGACGCAGCAGGGCCTCAAGATCATCGCCATCGTCCGGAAAGATGCTGATGCCGATACTGCAGTTGATGTGCAAATCATGTTCATCGAGCCGCATGGGCTGGGCAACGACCTCCCTGACCCGATGCAGTATCTGCAATGTCTCGCTCAGGCCGCCGCTCTCGCCGAGGATCAGGACGAATTCATCACCCCCGTAGCGGGCCACGGTATCCGAATCGCGCAGACAATCCCGCAGGCGGTTGGCCACTTCGACCAGCAGCCGGTCACCGATCCCATGCCCGAGGCTGTCGTTCACGAACTTGAAATTGTCGAGATCGACAAAGGCCAGCGCCCCCCGGTTGCCGCGCCGTTGCGCCTGGCACAGCACCTGCTGCAACCTGTCCTGCAACAGGTTGCGGTTGGGCAGGCCGGTCAGCGGGTCATGCGTTGCCTGATATTCCAGTTGCTGGCGATAGTTGTACTGAGCGGTGATGTCTTCAACCGTTCCCTCATAGTACAAAGGCTCACCGTCCGAGCCCGGTACGGCATGGGCGTTCTCGGAGATCCAGATGCGACTGCCGTCGCGGCGGTAAACTTCGGACTCGAAATCATTGACCCGGTTGTGCTCCCGAATCAGCGTCTTGAATTCGTCACGCCGCGCCGGATCGACATACAGCCGGGCGGCGATATCGGACAAGCCGGCAATCAGGGCAGCCGGGCTGTCGTAGCCATAAAGCGCGGCGAGCGCGCGGTTGGCTGCCAGGTAATGACCATCGACGGAGGTCTGGAACATGCCAACCACTGAATCCTCGAAAATGCTGCGGTAGCGCAATTCGGCATCCGCCAGCTGGCGCTGGCTGAGCGCCTGCTCGGTAATGTCTTCGAGGAAACCCTCGAGAACCCGCTTACCGCTTTCGTCGAGCACAGCTGCACCGCGTTCCAGAACCCATTTCTCGGTGCCGTTGCGATGCAGTATCCGGTATTGCACGCGATACCGGCCATTGCCCCGTACCGCCTGGCCTATGCTCTGGCGAACGCGCAGCCGGTCGCCCGGATGCGTGATCTGCTCCAGGGAGGTGAAGCGGTTGTATTCGAGTTCATCCGGACAATAGCCAGTCAGCTCGCGACTGCCATCGCTCACGAAATGCACGGTCCATTGCTCATCGATGGCGCAGCGAAAAACCATGCCCTCAAGGTTATTGACCAGCACCCGCAAGACCCGCTCACTGTCGATGGTGTTCCAGCTCGACAGCGCTTGCCGGGGCTGGATGGGGTGAAAGCCGGTAGTTGATACAGTTTTGTCCACAGCGAAGCATCAATTCAATAACAGGTTTGCTCATCAGCAAAAAGCCGGCCAGCCCCAACGCCGGCCAGCTATGGCGCTTCAAGACATGCCAAAGCGCCCCTGCCCGGCGAAAACCGGGCGAATGGCGCACCACGACGGTGCATCCAAATCCGGTTCTGCACCCGGAGAGCCACCCGGGGTGCGATGTATAATCGTTTTTTTGCATTTGACCGGTTGAAACAAAAATGGAAGCAGAACAGCTCAACAGCATCTCCAACAAGCTCGACGACCTGGCGCAGCGCGCCGCCGAGCTGCGGAGGTATCTTTGACTACGATCACAAACGTGAGCGCCTGACCCTCCTCAACCAGGAGATGGAAGATCCCAAGATCTGGGACGATCCGAAACGCGCCCAGGAACTGGGCAAGGAAAAGAAAGCACTGGAAGACATCGTGCTCGTTCTCGAAGCCGTCGATAACGGCGTGAACGACGGCCGCGAACTGTTCGCCATGGGCAAGGACGACAACGACGACGACACCCTGCTCGCCGTCGAGGCCGACAACGCCGAGCTGGAAACCAAGCTCGCCGCCCTCGAATTCCGCCGCATGTTCAACAACCCGTCCGACCCGATGCCCTGCTTCCTGGAACTCCCGGCCGGCGCCGGCGGTACCGACGCCCAGGACGGGGCCTCCATGCTGCTGCGCATGTACCTGAAATACGGCGAAAAGAAGGGCTTCTCCGTCGAGGTCATGGAAGAGTCCGAAGGCGATGTGGCGGGCATCAAGAGCGCCACCGTCAAGTTCTCCGGCGACTACGCCTACGGCACATTACGCACCGAAACCGGCATCCACCGCCTGGTCCGCAAGTCGCCGTTCGACTCCAACGCCCGCCGCCACACCAGCTTCACCTCGGTGTTCGTCTTCCCGGAAGTCGACGATTCCATCGAAATTGCCATCAACCCGGCCGATGTGCGTACCGACACCTACCGGGCTTCCGGTGCGGGCGGCCAGCACATCAACAAGACCGATTCGGCGGTGCGCCTGACCCACGTCCCCACGGGGATCGTCGTGCAGTGCCAGAACGACCGCTCGCAGCACCGCAACCGCGATGAAGCCTGGCAGATGCTGCGTGCCCGCCTCTACGAGTTCGAACTGCGCAAGCAGCAGGCCGAGCAGCAGAAACTGGAAGACGCCAAGTCCGACATCGGCTGGGGCCACCAGATCCGTTCCTACGTGCTCGACCAGTCGCGCATCAAGGATCTGCGCACCAACCACGAGACCGGCAACACCCAGGCCGTGCTCGACGGCGACCTCGATCCGTTCATCGAGGCCAGCCTCAAGCAGGGCGTTTAAGCCGTACCCCGCCAGCCGATGAGGCGTCTCATCACCGGGCTGGCGGCCGCACTGCTGGTCGTATTGCTCGTGCTGGCAGCGCTTCTGTTTATCGCCATCGACCGGCAGCCGCTGGTCGAGCGCAGCACGGTGATTTCCCCCATCGCCGTGGCCCAGGCCCGGCAACTCCTCTCCCGGCATGATCCGCGCCAGCAGGCCAGCGGCGAAATTGCCACCGTCGCCATCCCGGCCAACCTGATCGACGAAGGCGTGAACTACCTAGCCGGCCGCTATTTGCGCGGCCGCGGCGCTTTCGTGCTGACCGGGGAGGCCGGCGAGTTCCGCGTGACGCTGCCGATACTCGGGCAGCACTACCTCAATTTCCGGGCCTCGCTGCGCCCGGCCGACGGCATGCCGGGTGTTGACCAGGCCAGCCTGGGCAGCCTTCCCGTTCCCGGCCCGCTCGTCGACGTCCTGATCGCCAGGGCCGTGGCCGTCGCCGGCCTGAGCCGCGAGTGGCAGATCGCGACCCGCTCCATCCAGCAGCTTGCCATTGATCCCGCTTCAGCCACGGTTTCCGTCACCTACGCATGGGAACCGCAGATTCTCGATCATGCTCGCGCCATCGCGCTGTCGCCGGAAGAAATCCGACAACTCCGCGCAGCGCGCCTGGCGCTGGCCGCCCTGCTCAGCCATCGCGCCCCCGGCGCCATCGTCAGCCTGGCCGAGATTCTGGACGCCACGCTGCCCCACGCCAGCGACCCCGTCGGCCATGGCCGGGCCGTGCTCTTCGTGCTCGCCAGCCAACTGGCCCGCGTCGACCTGGCCGCCTTCGTTCCCGCCGCCCGGGCCTGGCCGCGCATCCGCTGGGTGCGGATCACCCTGGCCGGCCGCCACGATCTGGCCCAGCACTTCGTCATCTCGGCCACCCTCGCCGCCTGGTCCGGCGAACCGGTCGCCGATGCCATCGGACTCTACAAGGAACTGGACGATGCGCGTCGAGGCTCGGGATTCTCGTTCGTCGATCTGGCAGCGGACCGGGCCGGCACGCGCTTTGGCGAGATTCTGGCCAGGAATCCCGGGCGGCTCGCCGAGCAGCTAGCCTCCGGCCTGAGCGAGCACGACCTGCTGCCCAGCGTTGGCGACCTGCCCGAGTATCTTGATGCGGAACGCTTCCGGAGAGAATACGAAAGCCCGAACAGCCCCCGGTTCAAGGCCATGACCCGGGACATCGAAACCCGCCTGAGCAGCCTGCCCCTCTACCGCCCCTGATTGCCATGTCCGCCAACCTGTTCGACCACCTGCCGCCCGTCACCAGCAGCGACGAGGAATTCACTACCCTGCTCGGCGAACCCGGATTGATCGTGCAGCGCATCGTATCGACCGGCCAGGCCAGCCCGCCGGGCTTCTGGTACGACCAGGCCGACGCTGAATGGGTTCTGCTGCTTGAGGGGGAGGCCTTGCTGCGCTTTGCCGACGAGTCGGCAGCCAGACATTTGTATCCCGGCGATCACCTCGACATAGCCGCCGGCCGGAAACACCGGGTGGAATGGACGAAACCCGGCACGCATACCGTCTGGCTGGCAGTCCACCGCCCCGGCCAAGCGGCCTGAAGCGGCAATCAGCCAAACATCAACGCGCTTTATTCAGAGACGTTCGCCGCTGCCTTTTCCGTTCCGGGCAGGGGCGCACTACCGAGCGTCAGCCAGCGCATAACGATGGAATGCAGGGCCTGGGGAACGACCGGCTTGGCCAGGAAGTCGTTCATGCCGGCCTCGAAACAACGCTGCCGGTCGCCTTCGAAGGCATTGGCAGTCACCGCGATAATGGGCAGGGATTGCCTGTCCGGCATGGTACGCAGCAGGCGCGTAGCCTGCAGGCCGTCCATGTGCGGCATTTGCACATCCATCAGGACCAGGGCGTAGTCGTTTTCGCGCACTGCCCGTACTGCGGCCAGACCGTCCGCAGCGACATCGACCTGCAGCCCGGCACTGCACAGCAGCGATAGCGCCAGTTGGCGATTGATCGGCTCATCCTCGGCAAGAAGGACGCGCGAACCGCTGAAGCGCCCGGCTATATCGGCAGCCGAAAACTGCCCGTCAGCCTCGGCATGGCGCGCCAGGCGCGTGGTCAGCCAGAAGGTGCTGCCCTGCCCGGGAACACTCGACACCCCGACCTCGCCACCCATCAGCCGCACCAGCTCACGGGTAATGGCCAGCCCCAGACCGGTTCCACCAAAACGGCGGGAACTCGAGCCGTCGGCCTGCTGGAAAGACTCGAATATGCGCCCCTGGGCTTCTGGCGCAATGCCGATACCGGTATCGACCACCTCGATCCGGACCAGGCAGGACGACTCGCCATCCTCGATGGTCCTGGCCTTCAGCGTAATCGAGCCCGCTTCGGTGAACTTGACGGCATTGGCGGCGTAATTCAACAGGGCCTGGCTCAGGCGCTCGGCGTCGCCAAACAGGCGCCCCGGCAGCGAATCGGCTTCGATGCGGAGGCTCAGGCCCTTGGCGCTGGCCCGCTGCTCGATCATCGCAGCCACCCGCTCGATGACTTCCTTGACCGAGAAGGCTGCCGACCGCAGTTCCAGCTCCCCCGATTCGAGCTTGGAGAAATCGAGAATATCGTCGATCAGTCCCAGCAACTGCTGGCCCGCCTGATCGATGTGCTCCACCCGCTGGAGCTGGTCCGGCGGCAGCGGATCGTGCCTGAGCAAGTAGGACATGCCGACAATGGCATTGAGCGGCGTCCGCAGTTCGTGGCTGACGTTCGCCAGGAACTCCGATTTCATCTGCCCCAGGCGAATGGCCGAGTTCCTGGCCCGGGCCAGCTGGTCGGCCAGCGCCTGCTCGTCGCTGACATCGCGGGTGAGCAGGGCGAAACGCCGACCGCCGTTGGCCGGCTGGATTTCCAGGGACGACAGCTGCAACGGAAAGACACGCCCATCCCCGCGCACGCCGTCGAAGCGGAGCCGCTGCAGGCCGCCGGCTCCGATCAGCCAGCTCAGTGAGTCGATGACGTTGGTTCCATCCTCGGCAACGAGCAGGTTGGCAAAATGCCGGCTTTCGATCGCACCGGACAGAGCGAACATCTGCCGGGCGTTGTCATCCAGCGACAGGATGAAGCCTTCCTCGTCGACAATCGTCACCCCAAGTTCGGTCGCCCGCAGCACATCACGGTTGCGTTCTTCGGCCCGCTTTCTGGCAATCAGGTTGTGAATGCGCGCGCGCAGTTCCGCCGGGAAAATGGGTTTGGCCACATAGTCGTCGATGCCGAGATGGAACAACTCGATACGCCGCTGCGGACTATCGAATGCCGTCACCGCCAGCAGCGGGGTCGCGCCCCTGGGCAATTCCTGGCGCCGGATACGGTTGATCAGGCGCGAACCGGTCATGTGGCCACCGAGCACGACATCGGTAATCACCAGATCATAGTCTTCGCGCAGAAAAGCCGGCCATGCCTCGTCCGCCGAGGCAAAGGCATCGACATCGGCGCCCCACTCGCGCAATTGCCCGGCGAGCGGCAGGCGCTGCTCGACCGCATCCTCGACATACAGGATTCGGCAACGCAAGGGCTGCTGGGCGTCGAGGAAATGGCGGGCGAAAGCCACCAACTCGTCGAGATCCTGCTTGCGGAAAATTTCGGTAATCCCGGCCCGCTCGGCCTGTGCGGCCAGCTCGGCGCTCGGGCTGCCGGTCAGCAGGACGATGGGCGCCACCGGAACGAGGCCATCGCCACGCAAGCGCCTGCCCAGCGACAAACCGTC
>JAEUOE010000151.1 GCA_016790885.1 Dechloromonas sp.
CGATCAACGGTTTGGGGTGGCGGATCAAATGCAGGCGCATCAGCAACCCTATATCGCCCGAGACCACTGGGCGAAGAATCCGAGATAAAACGCCACCTCCGTCACCTGCTGTACCGCCCCCAGACAATCCCCGGTATACCCGCCCAGCCAGCGCCGAAACTTGCCGGCCAGCCAGGCCGCCGCCAGCGCGGCGAGAACAATGCCGGCCAGCGCCTTGGCCAGTGGCAGCACGAAGAGTGGCAGCAGCGCAAAGCCGGCGGCCAGGAGCAGCGATGCGAGCGACGGCCGGTGGGTGGCCGGGCGGGACTTGCTGCTCTCGTCATCGCGGGCATAGTCCAGCGTCGCCATGATCAACGTCGCCCCGAAGCGCGACACCGCATGGCCGGCGAGCAGCGCGGCCGGAACGAGCGCGGCATCCATGCCGGAAAGCAGCGCGAATTTGCCGAGCAGCGCGAGCACCAGCGCCACCACGCCATAACTGCCGACGCGCGAGTCCTTCATGATCGCCAGGATGCGCGCCTTGTCCCAGCCGCCCCCCAGACCGTCCGCCGTATCCGACAGGCCGTCCTCGTGGAAGGCGCCGGTGGCGTAGAGGGTCGCCGCCATCGACAGCAGCACGGCCACCGGCTGCGGCCACAGATGCAGCGCCAGCCAATAGACCAGCGCCCCGATGCCGCCGACCAGCAGGCCGACAGCCGGGAAGTAACGGGCACACTGGCTTAGCGCGGCCGCCGAATGGCCGACCCAGCCGGGCACCGGCAGCCGCGTGAAGAAGCCGACGGCGCCGAGGAAGTAGCCGAGTTCGCGACGGATCATTCCTTGTCCGACACGCCAGCCGACTCGAAGCTGGCCATCTCGTTGAGGAAGGCGACGGCCGATTGGACCAGCGGGTAGGCCAACGCCGCGCCGGTGCCTTCACCGAGGCGCAGGCCGAGGTCGAGCAGCGGCTCGGCGCCCATGGCCAGCAGTTGCGTGCGATGACCGGCTTCCGCCGAGCGGTGGCAGAAGACGCAATAGTCGAGCAGGGCCGGCGCCAGGCGCGAGGCGACCAGGGCGGCCGAGCCGACGATGAAGCCGTCGATGAGCAGCACCATCTTCGCTTCGGCCGCAGCCAGCATGGCGCCGACCATGCTCGCGATCTCGAAGCCGCCAAACTCGGCCAGCACCGTGAACGGATCGTTGTCACCGCCGCCGTTGCGGTAGCGGACCAGCGCCTGGTCGAGCAAGTCCTGCTTGCGGGCCAGGCCGGCATCGTCCAGCCCGGTGCCGCGGCCGACGCATTCAGCCAGCGGCAGGCCAGTCAGGCAATGGGTGAGCAGCGAGGCGGAGGCGGTATTGCCGATGCCCATTTCGCCGAAACCGACCACATTGCAGCCGGCCGCGGCCAGCCCGAGCACGATGCCGGCGCCCTGCTCGATGGCCTGGGCGCACTGGGCGACCGTCATCGCCGGCTGTTCGATGTAATTGGCCGTGCCGGCAGCCACCTTGACGTCGATCAGCCCGGCGCGTTGATCGCCGAAATCGTGCGCCACGCCGGCATCGACCACCGACAGCCCGAAGCCGTTCTGGCGGGCGAAGACGTTGATCGCCGCACCACCGGCCAGGAAATTCTCGACCATCTGCCAGGTCACTTCCTGCGGAAAGGCCGACACACCGGCCTTGGCCGCGCCGTGATCACCGGCAAAGACCAGCATCTGCGGGGTGTTCAGGGCGGGGGTCAGGGTCTGCTGGATCAGGCCGATCTTCAGAGCCGTCTTTTCCAGCAGGCCGAGCGCGCCGAGCGGCTTGGTCTTGCGGTCGATCTTGTTGTGCAGGGCGGCGGCGATGCCACGGTCGGGGGTCACGATTTCAAACGAATGCATCCGATTCTCCAAAAAGCAAAAAAGGCTTCGCGGCCGCGTTTTCCTCACGCCACCGCGAAGCCCTGTCCACAGGCTTCTCACTTGATTTTCCGACAGGTCTTCTGGCTTCCGGATCGTCCTGGCCCTTGCGTCTTCCCGGAGGGTTTGTCTCCCCTCGTAGTGACATGGTGCAACGGCAGTCCCCGGTTACAGCGGCGGGCCCGCCCCGGAATTGAGCCACGCTCGCACCGGGTTCCGTGATATCGGAACCGGCGATTATACCGGTTGCCGCCCTGCCCACCTTCACCCAAAATGCCGGCCATGAGAGAACTGATCCTCGGCGGTGCGCGTTCGGGCAAGAGCCTGCTGGCCGAACGACGCGCCCAAGAATATGCCGACCAGCCCGGCCGCAAGGTCATCTACATCGCCACCGCCCAGGCCCTCGACGGCGAGATGGCCCGCCGCGTCGCCCACCATCGCGCCCGCCGCCCGGCCGAGTGGGGCTGCGTCGAGGAAACCCTGCACCTGCCGCAACGCCTGCGCGAACTGGCCGCGCCGGACACCTGCCTGCTGGTCGATTGCCTGACCCTGTGGCTGTCCAACCTGCTCTTTGCCGGCCAGGCAGCGAGCCAGGCCGAAGCCGGCGAAGCCATCGACTGCCCGCTGTTCCGCGAACAAACCACGGCGCTGATCGACACCCTGCCGCAACTGCCCGGCCACGTCATCCTCGTCTCCAACGAAGTCGGCTGGGGCATCGTGCCCATGCATCCGGTTTCCCGCCTGTTTGCTGACGAACAGGGCCGCCTGAACCAGCGCGTCGCCGCCGTCTGCGACCAGGTCACGCTGGTCGCCGCCGGCCTGCCGGTCACGCTCAAGGCACCCCTCGCTTCGGCTTGAAGCAAAAACAGCGGTATGCTTCTCGCCAAGACACACCAGATGTCATTGGAGAGACGCTGAATGCACACGCTGCTGGATGTTCTGGCTTCCGGCGTCCATGACGCCAAGAATCAGCTGTTCGTTGCCGAGTCGCTGATCACTGCCGCCGAGACCCAATACGGTGTCGAACTGGGCGAGGCCCGCTATGCCATCGAAGCGGCGGCCACCCGCCTGTCGCGCACCCTGGCCGCCTACACGCTGCTGCGCGAGGATGCCCAGCCAGCCATCACACCGGTCATCGTCGCCGACCTGTGCGCCGAAGTCGGCCTCGACCAGAAAAAGCACCTGGCAGCCGCCGGCATCGAACTCAGCCAGTCCTGCTCCGTGGTCGACGAATGGCCGCTCGACCGCGATCTGGTCACCGACATGCTCAACAACGCCATCCAGAATGCCGGCCGCCATGCCCGCAGCCGGGTCCATCTCGACGCCCGCCTCGATGCGGGCTGGCTGGTCTTCAGCGTCGAGGACGACGGCCCCGGCTTCGCCACCCTGCCGCCGGCCTGCGGCACCGGGCTGACCGTGGCGCATCGCCTAGCCTTCCTGCATCGACGGCAAGGCCGGGAAGGCAGCCTGCAGCTGAGCAATGGCGCCAGCCTGGGCGGCGCCCGCTTCGAGCTGCGCCTGCCGTAATGAGCGAGTACGCTAAAAAGCGATTCCTGGTCATCGACGACCAACCCCAGGCCCGCGACGCCCTGCGCACCATCGCCCAGACCATCGGCGCCTTTGCCGTCGAATTCGCCACCAATTACCAGGACGCCATCTACCGCATCCGCAACAATGTGCCGGACATCATCCTGTGCGATTACGTGCTGGGCGAGGGGCGTTCCGGCCAGCAATTGCTGGAGGAACTGCGTCGCTTCAACCTGCTCGCCGACGAAAGCATCTTCATGATGGTGACCGGCGAGCAATCCTATGAACAGGTGGTCTCCGCCGTCGAACTGGTCCCGGACGACTACATCATCAAGCCCTTCTCGCCGGACAAGCTGGTGCTGCGCCTTGACCGCATCATGGCCAAGAAGGAATTCTTCAAGGAGTACTACCAGGAAAAGCGCAAAAAGGAATATGCCGCGGCCCTGGCCATCCTCGAAGCCCAGCGCAATAGCGAAGCCGGCCGCCCCTACCGCTTCGAAATCCTCCGCCAGCGCGCCGAAGTGCTGCTCAATAGCGGCGATTCCGAGGGTGCCGAACAGGCCTATCGCGGCATTCTGGAGAACTACGAATTCCCCTGGGCCCGCGCCGGGGTCGCCCGCTCCCTGCATCGTCAGAACAAATTGAGCGAAGCGCGCAGCGAAATCGACCGGGTCGTTGCCAGCACCCCCCACTTCTTCGATGCCGCCGACCTCAAGGCCAACATCTGCATGGCGCAGGGCGAACACGCCGAGGCGCAGCAGATTCTCGACGACGTGGCCAAGAAAACACCGCGCAACTACCAGCGCAAACGGCTGCTGGCCGAAGCGGCAACCTTGAACGGCGATACCGAGACGGCCTGCGCCATCATGGCCGACGTCGTCGCCAATGACACCATGCCCGGCGCGGTGACGCCGGAGGATCGCCTGGCGCTGGCCCGCAGCCAGGTCGATGCCAACGACCTGATCTCGGCCGAGAAAACCCTGGTCGGGCTCAAGGAATCGGAGATGCAGAATCTCGACCTGGACGCCCAGGCCAGCTACGCGGCGCTGCTCGCCATCAGCTCGCCGGGGCGCGGCAAGCCACGCTTCGCCGGCCTGCGCCCGGCCATGATGTCAGCCCAGCTGGCTACCAACAGCCGGCTCGACATCCTGCGCAGCGCGCTGGCCCTCGGCGACCACGAACTGGCCGACCACCAGGCCAAGGCCCTGCTCGAAGGCGAGGAAGCGAAGCGGAGCTTCGGCGCGATGCGCAAGCAATACGCCCTGCACGGCCGGGAACAGGATTTCCGCAATATCCAGAAACGGGTAGCGCTCAAGCGCATCCACCACGACGAGGCGCCGAAACCCAGCGCCTAGACCGGGCAGCCGGGCCAGGCCGCGCGCAGCTTCGACCAGTCGAGCGCTGCCTCGACCGAATCGGCCAGGCGGTCGAGATCGGCCTCGCGGCGGGCAGCAAAATCCACCTGCTGGCTCTCCGTCAGCCCGGCCCAGGCAAGCAGGGAAGTAAGCGCCTGCGGATGATCGAACAGGCCGTGGCAGTAGGTGGCGAACACCTGGTCGTCGGCCGAAAGGGCACCGTCGCGACGGCCATCGGACAACTCGACTGCCACCCGCGCCAGGCCCTCGCCCTGCGTCACCCCGAGATGGATCTCGTAGCCGGTCATCGCCGGCCGCCCCGGCAAGGCCAGGTGGCCGCTCACGTTGCGTAGCTGCTTCTCGCTTTCCAGCGTGGTATCGACATCCAGCACACCGAGCCCCGGCGTGCTGCCCGGCTGCCCTTCCAGTCCCAGCGGATCGTGGATCATGCGGCCCAGCATTTGGTAGCCGCCGCACAGGCCGATCACCTTGCCGCCGTAGCGCAGGTGCTTGCGGATCGCCTGCTCCCAGCCCCGCGCGCGCAGCCAGTCGAGGTCGGCACGCACCGCCTTGGAACCGGGCAGCACGATCAGGTCGGCGGCCGGCGGCGCTTCGCCCGGCCCGACCCAGCGGAAATCGACCTCCGGATGCAGGCGCAGCGGGTCGAGATCGTTGTGGTTGGAGGTGCGCGGATAGGCCGGGGCAATCACCTTCAGCTTCGTATTCTTCTTGTCGCCGATGGCCGCCGTGGCAATGGCATCCTCGGCATCGAGCATCAAGCCGTGCAGATAGGGCAACACGGCCAGCACCGGCTTGCCGGTACGCGCTTCCAGCCAATCGAGTCCGGATTCGAGCAGGCCGATGTCGCCGCGGAAACGGTTGATCACGAAGCCAAGCACACGGTTCTGTTCGGAGGGTGACAACAATTCCAGGGTGCCGACCAGATGCGCGAAAACGCCGCCCCGGTCGATATCGGCCACCAGGATCACCGGGCAATCGACCGCCTCGGCAAAGCCCATGTTGGCGATGTCGCGATCGCGCAGGTTGATCTCGGCCGGCGAGCCGGCCCCCTCGACCAGGACGCAGTCGTAGGCTGCCGTCAGCCGCCCCCAGGATTCCAGCACGGCGCCCATCGCTCGCGGCTTGTAGGCGTGATAAGCCTTGGCATCGAGGTCGGTCGCCACCTGGCCGTGGATGATGACCTGCGCCTTCTTGTCCGTCGTCGGCTTCAACAGCACCGGGTTGAAATCGGTATGCGGCAGCAGCCCGCAAGCCAGGGCCTGCAGCGCCTGTGCCCGGCCGATTTCGCCGCCATCCACGGTCACCGCCGAATTGAGCGCCATGTTCTGCGGTTTGAACGGCGCCACGTTAACCCCGCGCCGTTTCAGGATGCGGCACAGCGCGGCAACCAGCGTCGATTTGCCGGCATCGGAGGTGGTCCCCTGGACCATCAGGGAATTGCGGTGCATGGGTGGCCCCGGTGTCAAAAAGGCCGTAATTATGGCACCATCGGCCCCGCCTGATTTGGATCAGGCGAGTGTCTCCGGGTGCCGTTCGGCAATGCCGAACGGAGAATCGGGAAGGCGGTGCGAATCCGCCACGTGCCCAACGCTGTGAGGAGGACGTTGGCCGCAAGATGCCACTGGTTTCGGCCGGGAAGGCGCGGCGACGGTTGAATCCGAGTCAGAAGACCGGCCGGGAGACGAAACCGGGCTGCTTGGACAGGCAGTCATCGTTTTTCCACAAGGGGAATTCATGGAAAACCAGAGCGACCACGCTTTTTCCGACACCGAGCGCGCCGCCGTCTATCGCACCATCTTCAACCGCCGCGACGTGCGCGGCCAGTTCCTGCCCGACCCGGTGCCGGACGAGGTGCTCGCCCGCATCCTGCTGGCCGCCCACCATGCACCGTCAGTCGGCTTCATGCAGCCATGGAATTTCCTGCTCGTCCGCTCGCCTGAAGTCAAACAGCGGGTGCGCGACCTCTTCGCCAAGGCCCATGCCGAAGCGGCGATGATGTTCCCGGAAGGCAAGCGCGATACCTACAGCCAGCTCAAGCTGGAAGGCATCGTCGAGTCGCCGATCAACCTGTGCATCACCTGCGACCGCGAACGCACCGGCCCGGTGGTCATCGGCCGTACGCACATCAAGACGATGGATTTGTATAGCAGCGTGTGCGCCGTGCAGAACCTGTGGCTGGCGGCCCGTGCCGAAGGCCTGGGCGTCGGCTGGGTGAGCATCTTCAACCAGCCGGAATTGCAAAAGGTACTCGGCATCCCGGCCAACATCGTGCCCATCGCCTACCTGTGCATCGGCCACGTCAGCCATTTCCACGACAAGCCGGAACTGGAAACGGCCGGCTGGCTGCCCCGCCTGCCCATCGCCGACCTGCTCTACTTCGACCAGTGGGGCCAGACCGACGGCGAACGCCAGGATTCGCTGACCACGACGCTCACCGCCCTGCAGGACGACATCCAGCAGCGGGGCATCTTCCCGGCATGATGCCGGACGGCGCGTTCGCCATGCCGGCCGCCGCCCTGGCGGCCGTGTTGCTCGACCGCCTGCTCGGCGAGGTGCGTCGTTTTCATCCGCTGGTCGGCTTCGGCAATCTTGCGGCCGCCGTCGAGAAACGTCTCAACACGCGCCACCTGCCGGCCGGCCTGCTCGCCTGGGCGCTGGTTGTCCTGCCCTTCGTCGCCCTCGCCTTCGCGCTGCGCCCGCTGGCCCCCTTTGCCGTCGATGTCGCCCTACTCTACTTCGCCCTTGGCGCGCAAAGCCTCTGCGAGCACGCCGAAGCCATCGCGAAACCCTTGCAGGACGGGCGTCTTGAAGAGGCCCGGCAGCGCGTCGGGTGGATCGTTTCGCGCGACACCTCAGCCCTCGACGAATCGGGCGTCGCCAAGGCCGGCATGGAATCGGTGCTCGAAAACGGTAACGACGCCATCTTCGGCACCCTGTTCTGGTTCGCCCTGCTCGGCGGCCCCGGTGCCCTGCTCTTCCGGCTGGCCAACACGCTGGACGCCATGTGGGGCTACCGCACCGAACGTTTCAACCTGTTCGGCCGCCCGGCTGCCCGCATCGACGATGCGCTGAACTGGCTGCCGGCCCGCCTCACGGCCCTGACCTACGCCCTGCTCGGCCACACCCGCCAGGCCCTGGCCTGCTGGCGCACCCAGGCACCGGGCTGGGACAGCCCGAATGCCGGTCCGGTAATGTCGGCCGGCGCCGGCAGCCTCGGCGTGCAACTCGGTGGCGCCGCGATCTACCACGGCCAGCTCGAACAGCGCCCGCCGCTCGGCACCGGCCCGGCCCCCGTCGCCGCCGACCTCGGTCGCGCCATCGCCCTGATCCGGCACAGTCTGTGGCTGTGGCTGGCTGCCTTTTTCGTGATTGGATTCCTGCATGCTTGAACACGGCGGCCGCCTGCGCCAGGCCGCGGCGCACTACGACATCCCGCTCGCCGACTGGCTCGACCTGTCCACCGGCATCAACCCTCAGGGCTGGCCGGTTCCCACCTTGCCGGCCGCCGTCTGGCAACGCCTGCCGGAAAGCGACGATGGGCTGGAAGCCGCCGCGGCAGCCTATTACGGCAACCCGAACCTGCTGCCGGTCGCCGGCTCGCAGGCTGCCATCCAGTGGCTGCCGGCCCTGCTGCCCAAGGCGGCGGTCGCCTGCATCGCACCGCTCTACGCCGAGCACCCGCAGGCCTGGCAGCAGGCCGGGCACAAGGTCCGCTACCTGCAGAACGCCACGCTGCCACGCGCCCTGGCCGCCGCAACGCCCTACGTCCTGCTCTGCAATCCGAACAATCCGACCGCCGACCGCCACCCCCACGAGCTGGTACTCGATGCCGCCCGCCAGCTGCACAAGCGCGGCGGCTGGCTGATCGTCGACGAGGCCTTCGTCGATGCAACGCCGGAACTGAGCGTCACCCCGCTGGCCGGCACGCCCGAGGCACCCAACCTGATCGTCCTCCGTTCGCTCGGCAAGTTCTTTGGCTTGGCCGGCGTCCGCGTCGGCTTCGTCTTTGCCGCCCCCGAGCTGTTGCGCCGGATGCAGGAAGCGATGGGTCCGTGGACAGTCAGCGGCCCGTCGCGCGAGGCCGCCCGCCTGGCACTGGCCGACACCGCCTGGCAGGCCGCCGCCCGGCCGCAATTGCAAGCGGCCGGCGAACGCCTGCACCAATTGCTCGCCCCACTCGGCGAGGTCAAGGCCACGCCCCTCTTCGCCACGCTCTCCTCGCCACACAGCAACGAACTGTTCGACTACCTCGCCCGCCGCGCCATCCTGACCCGGCGCTTCGACCAGCAGCCCCTGCTCCGCTGCGGCCTGCCCGCCGATGAGGCCGGCTGGCAACGGCTGGCCACCGCCCTGAACGAATGGAAACCTGCATGAAACCCAGCCACCTCGCGCTCCTGGCCGCCACCTTCATCCTGAGCAGCAGCGCCCAGGCCGATCTCCGCCTCAAGGACGACACCGGCCAGGAAGTCCGCCTCAAGGCGCCAGCCAAGCGCATCGTCGCCCTTGCCCCGCATATCGCCGAAAGCCTGTTCGCCGCCGGGGCCGGCGACAAGCTGGTCGGCACCGTCGAGTACAGCGACTACCCGCCGGAAGCCAAGCAGGTGCCGCGCGTCGGCGGCTATTCGCGCGTCGACCTGGAAGCCGTCGCCGCATTGAAGCCGGACCTCGTGCTGGCCTGGGAAAGCGGCAACAACATGCCGCAGGTCAGCAAGCTGAAGGCGCTCGGCCTGACCGTCTATGTCTCGCAACCGAACAAGATGGAAAACGTCGCCGACCAACTCGAACGCCTCGGCCAGCTGGCCGGCAGCGAAGCTGTCGCCAGGCCGGCGGCCGAGCGCTTCCGCCAGCGTCTGGAAGCCCTGCGCAAGGCTAACGCTGGCAAGCCCAAGGTCCGCACCTTCTACCAGATCTGGAAAACGCCGCTGATGACGGTCGGCGGTCCGCAGATCATCAGCGACGCCATCACCCTGTGCGGCGGCGAAAACGTCTTCGGCCACCTCGGCAAGATGGCGCCGACGGTCAGCGTCGAGGCCGTGCTCGAAGCCGACCCCGAGGCCATCATCGCCACCGGCATGGGCGACGCCAAGCCGGAATGGCTGAAGGACTGGGACAAATGGACCCAGATGACGGCCGTCAAGCGCAACAACCTGTTTCACATCAACCCGGACATCATGCAGCGCCACACGCCGCGCATCCTCGATGGTGCCGAGAAACTTTGCGCCCACCTCGATGTCGCACGCAGCCATCGTCCTGCCCGTTAAAGCCATGCCCCGCCTGCCCCAGCGCATCGTCTGCCTGACCACCGAAACCGTCGAAGTGCTCTACGCCCTCGGCGAACAGCAACGCATCGTCGGCATTTCCGGCTACACCGTCCGCCCCCCCGAGGCGCGCAAGGAGAAGCCCAAGGTCTTCGCCTTCACCAGCGGCGACATCGACAAGATTCTCGCCACCCAACCCGATCTGGTGCTCACCTTCTCGGACCTGCAAAGCGATATTTCACGCGACCTGATCAAGGCCGGCGTGCCGGTCTACGCCTTCAACATGCGCAGCGTTGAGGACATCCTCGGCATGATCGAAACGCTCGGCCGGCTGGTCGGCGCCGAAGCCAGGGCCTTGGCGCTGGTCGACGAACTGGAGGCGCAGATCGTGGAAACCCGCGCCATCGCCGCCGAACGCCATGCCCGGACCGGCCGGAAACCGCGCGTCTATTTCGAGGAATGGGACGAGCCGCTGATCTCCGGCATCCGCTGGGCCTCGGAGCTGATCGAACTGGCGGGAGGCGAGGACGTCTTCGCCGAGCGTGCCCGTTCGCCGCTGGCCAGGGACCGAATGCCGACGGCCGACGAGGTCATCGCCGCCGCGCCAGACATCATCATCGGCTCGTGGTGCGGCAAGCATTTCCGCCCGGGGCGCGTAGCCGCCCGGCCGGGCTGGGAGAACATCCCTGCCGTGCGCGACGGCCGCCTGCACGAAATCAAGTCGGCGGTCATCCTGACCCCAGGCCCGGTCGCCATCAGCGAGGGCTTGCCCGCCCTGCTCGACATTTTTGATCTGTGAAAAAAGCCGGCCCCAACGCACGGCCTATAATCGTCAGCCTCTCTTGAGGAAAACCCCATGAAAATTGCCGCCCCCCTGCTTGCCCTGACCTTGCTGGCCCTGACCCAAAGCAGCCATGCTGCCGATGAAGGCACCGCTGCCGTCACCGCGCTCGGCGAACTGAACGGCATCGCCCTGGCCTGCAAGCAGCCGGCCCTGGTCAGCCGCGCCCGCAACATCATCGTCACCACGGCGCCCAAGACCCGCGACTTCGGTGAAATTTTCGAGAATGCCACCAGCGCTGCTTTCCTGGAGCAAGGCAAGGGCAAGACCCCCTGCCCGGAAAGCGCCACCCTGGTCGGCCAGATCAACGCCGCCGAAAAGCGCCTGCAATCTGCCTTCCCCCGAGCCCAATGAAACGCCTGCTCGCCCTCGCCCTCGCCCTGCTGGTCGCCGGGCCGGTTGCCGCCCAGGCTTCGCACAGCCTGGAGTTGCTGCGCGGCGAAGACGTCGGCATCATTCCCCGCTACCTGCTACAGGATCCCAACGGCCGCGCCATCAGCCACGAGGAATTTCGCGGGCGCTTCCAGTTGATCGCCTTTGGCTACACCTACTGCCCCGACATCTGCCCGACCACCCTGGTCGAGATGGCCGAGGTGCTCAAACAACTGGGTGACCGGGCGGCGCGCGTTCAGGCCATTTTCATTTCGGTCGATCCGGAACGCGACACCGGCAAGGTGCTCAAGACCTATACCGAATTTTTCGACCCCCGCATCCTCGGCCTGACCAGTTCGCCAGCCCTGGTTCGCCGGGCAGCCGACAATTTCAAGATTCGCTATGCCAAGGTACGCGAACCGGGCGGCGACCCCAACCGCTATGCCGTCGACCATTCAGCCGGACTGATCCTGCTCGGGCCCGATGGCGAGTTCATCAAGAAATTTGCCTTTTCCATGCCTACGACGGAGATAGCGGCCCAAATTGGCGAATTGTTGAACAGTCGCTGATTTCTCGCTTCCGCCATTGCCTTGGCATAGCAATCGTGGGACATTTGGCCGGTGCGCCCGCTAATCCGGACCCTCCTTGTTTGCTTTCTTTTCCTTGCCCAGCAAGCCTGGGGGGCGAGCGTCGCGCTCATTCTCAGCGAGAGTGGCGGCACCTATGACGAATTCGCCAACAAGCTGAGCGACGCCCTCGGCGGCTCGAACTGGAACATCGTGTCGACCACCCTGGCCGACGCGCCCCAAAATCCCCCCCCGGCCGACCTCATCGTCACCGTCGGCAGCGATGCCCTGCGCAAGGCACTGAGCCGCACCGACAGCCCGCCCATCGTCGCCACGCTGCTGCCGCGCCTGAGCTATGAACGCATCCTGAGCGAGCATCGCCGGCCCGGCCGCATCACCGCCATCTATCTTGATCAGCCACCCGCCCGCCAGGCAGCCTTTTTCCGCCACCTGTTCCCGGAACAGAAGCGCTTCGGCCTGCTCGTCAGCCCGGAAACCCGCAGCCAGGCCGGGCAGTATCGCCAGGCCTTCAGCAATGCCGGGCTGATCCTCGACATCGAGGATGCCGATACCGACAAATCGCTGCTGCCGGCCCTCAATGCCGTGCTCGAGCGCTCGTCCGCCCTGCTCGCCCTGCCCGACAGCACCCTCTACCGACGCAACAACATCAAGGCCATCCTGATCACGGCGTTTCGCCAGCAGCGGCCGATCGTCGGCTACTCGCCGGCCTTCGTCACCGCCGGCGCCCTCGCCGCCCTGCATACCACCCCGCACCAGGCTGCCCGCCAGACGGCCGACCTGATCATTGCCAACGGTACCAATCTTCCACCGCCCAGCGGACCGACACAGTTCGCCATCGCCATCAACCCCAATGTTGCGCAGGCCCTGGGTATCAAGGTGCCTGACGAGGCCGCCATCCGGCGCGCCCTCCTTTCCGACAGGGAATCACGATGAATCGTCTGACCCTACGCCATCGCCTGCTCATGCTGACGCTGCTCCCCAGCGCCCTGATCGCTGTCGCGCTGGTCGTCTATTTCACCATCAGCGGCATCCGCACACTGGAAGGCGAGCTACGCCAGAAGGGGCTGGCCACCGTGCGCTACCTGGCGCCAATCAGCGAGTACGGCATCATCGCCGGGCAGATCGAAAGCCTGCACGGGCTCGCCCAGGCCACCGTCCAGGACTCCGGCGTCAAGGCCGCCATCGTGGTCAACCAGAAAGGGCGCACGATTGCCGTCAGCGGGCGGGTATCGCTCTCGGCAGAGGAACTCCGCCAAACCCCCGGCACCCCCGGCCAAGTGGGCGAAACCGATCAGTGGATCGCCTTCGCGGCGCCGGTCAAGCGCTCGATGGCCGAAGCCGACCTGCTGTTCGATCCTTCCCCGGTAGCCAACAAGCCGACCACACCGGAGATCATCGGTTACGTCTTCGTCGAGTTCGACAAGGGTGAACTGGCCGACAAGCAGCGCGAACTGGTCCAGCGCGGCCTGCTCATCGTGCTCTTCGGCATGCTGATCCTGGCCGCCCTCGCCGTGGCCATGGCCGACAACCTGGCCCGCCCGGTCATGCGCCTGGTACAGGCGGTCAACAACATGTCGTCCGGCAAGCTGGATACCCGCGTTTCGATCACGTCGAGCGGCGAGCTGGGCGTGCTCGAAAACGGTTTCAACCAGATGGCGGCGCGCATCGAGGAAGTCCACCTGTCGATGCAGTCGCGCATCGAGGAAGCCACCGCCCAACTGGCTTTCCAGGCCCGCCACGACGCGCTGACCGGGCTGCTCAATCGGCGGGAATTCGAACACCGCCTGGCCAAGGCCCTGGCCAGCGTGCAGGCCGGCGATAACGAATTTGCCGTGCTGTTCCTCGATCTCGACCGTTTCAAGCAGGTCAACGACACCTGCGGCTACCTGGCCGGCGACGAACTGCTGCGCCAGATGGCCCTGCTCTTCCAGGGCCGGCTGCGCGAGGAGGACACCCTGGCCCGCCTGGGCGGCGATGAATTCAGCATCATCCTGGCCAATTGCAGCGGTGCCCGCGCCCGCCAGGTGGCCGAGGACATCTGCGGCCTGGCCGCCGCCTATCGCTTCATCTGGCAGGACAAGGTGTTCGCCATCGGAGCCAGCGTCGGCGTCACGACCGTCAATCGCAAGGTGCACAACATCAACGAAATCCTCGCGGCCGGCGATGCTGCCTGCCACCGCGCCAAGGAAAGCGGCCGCAACCGGGTCTGCGAGCAGGAAGTGACGCCGACGCAGGAAAGGCGCCACGAAACCAGCAACTGGGCCAGCCGGATCGCCGGCGCCCTGAACGAAGATCGCCTGCTGGTCGAGGCCGTGCCCTTGCGCCCGCTGCAGGTGACGACCGGCGGCCATGTCGTCGCACTGACCGCCCGCCTCAACGAACCCGGCCAGCCGCCCGTCACCCTGGCGGCCCTGACCGATGCCGCCGAGCGCTACGAGCTGGCTCCGGCCATCGACCGACGCCTGATCGATGCCGCGATCAGTGCCCTGGCCCGTGCCAAACAGCAGCAACGCAAGCTGTATTGCCTGGTTCCGCTGTCGCGTGGCTCGATCAGCAGTCGCGAGACAGCCGACTACATCGGGCGCAGCCTGGTCAGCCACAACCTGGCCGGCAACCGCCTCTGCTTCGTCTTCTCGGAAGACATCCTGACCCACCACACCAGCCAGGCCATGGAGTTTTCCCGCCAGATGCGCACCCTGGGCTGCGAGATCGGGCTCGAGGATTTTGGCGGTGGGCTCTCGTCATTCAGCCACCTGCGCAGCATTTACCCCAGCCATGTCATTCTCAGCCGCAGCCTGACCCGCGACCTCGGCGGCAACCGCGCCTCGACCGCGCTGCTGCGTGCCGTTCAGGAAATCACCTCGGACCAGCGCATCCATTCCATCGCCGAGGATGTCGACAACCAGGAAACCCTGGAGCAATTGCGCGATCTGGGCATCGACTACGCGCAGGGCAAGGCCGTGGCCCCCAACGAACCCTTCGAAGTGTGGCTCGAAGGCGCCGTGATGCGCGCGGCCTGAAAAACGGGATTCGCTCAGTAATCGAGGCGCAGGGTCAGCCACTGGCGGCGGTCGACGATACGCCCGGTGCCATCCGGGTCGGTGCCGCTACCGTCGAAAGTCTTGTATTCGCCGTGCGCACCATTCAGCGATTGCACGACATAGGCCAGTTCGCCCCCAACACTGCCCAAGCGGAAGGGATAGGCCAGCCGCGCATCGAAGCGCCGGTATTTGGCCGACCAGGAATTCTGCGACCACTTCATCTTGTCCTGCCAGTAGCCGGCCAGCGAGAACTGCAGCTTGTAGGGCAGGGCCTGCATCCAGAGCAGTGAGGTTGCCCGCCGCGGTGTCGAACGCTCGGTGAGTTGTTCGATATTGCTGTAATCCGACGGCCGGCTGAGGGTGCCATTCGGATAAGCCAGGGCCGACGCCAGATAGTCGCTGTCGATGTCGGTGAACGTCTGGCCGAGAACCAGACGGGTCGGCTCGAAGGGCTGCCACTTCAACTGGTACTCGATGCCGCGAATGCGGACATCCTGAATCGGCATGGTCAGCGACGG
>JAEUOE010000154.1 GCA_016790885.1 Dechloromonas sp.
CTCGAAATGGTAGCTCAGCCCGTATTCGATGCCGCCGACCTTGATCGTGTGCGGGAAGGCCTCGGTGGTCACGCCGGCCGCCGAGTGGCGCATCAGGTCGTCCTTCGACAGGTAGAGCAGCTTCGGGTTTTCCTGCTCGGCCGTCTTGCGCCAATGGTCGAAGGTGGCGCCGTTGTGGATGTCTTCCGGAATCAGGTGGTCGTAGAAGGCGAATATTAGCTCGTCGTCGACCAGCACGTCCTGCCGGCGCTGCTTGTGCTCGATCTTCTCGATGTCGCGGATTTGCCGCTGGTTGTGCTGAAAAAAGGGCCAGCGCTTGGCGAAGCTTTCGTCGATTTCCTCGCCGACCAGGCCCTGGCGGATGAAAATCTCGCGCGCCTCGGCCGGGGCCAGCGGGCCGTAATGGATGCGCCGCTTGGGGTTGATCACGATGCCGTAGAGCGTCGTGCGCTCCCAGCCGGCGACCTGCATGGCCTTCTTTTCCCAGTGCGGGTCGAAGTACTGGCGCTTGATGAGGTGAGCGCCCACTTTCTCGATCCAGCCATCCTCGATGCGGGCGACGCAGCGGCCGAACAGGCGCGTCGTCTCGGTGATCTCGGCCGCCATGATCCACTTGCCGGCCTTCTTCTGTAGCGGCGAGGACGGATGGATCAGGTAGCGGATGCCGCGCGCGCCGAGGTAATAGCCGGACTCGTCGGACTTGCAGCCGATGTTGCCCAACAGGCCGGAGAGCAGCGCCATGTGGATGGCGTCGTAGGTGCCGGGAATGTCGTTTTCCTTCCAGCCCAGCTCGGTAACCATGGCGTGCAGCTGGCCATGCACCTCGCGCCACTCGCGCAGGCGCAGGTAGGAGAGGAAATGGGCGTGGCAGGTATCGACCAGCGATTTGTTCGATTTCTTGTGGTCGACGGCATTCTTGAACCATTGCCAGAGTTTGACCCAGCTGAGGAATTCCGACTTTTCGTCGGCGAACAGCTTGTGCTTTTCGTCGGCCGCCTGCTGGCGCTCCTGCGGCCGTTCGCGCGGGTCCTGCGTCGATAGCCCGGCGGCAATGATCAGCACTTCGGTCAGACAACCGAGGTCGCGCGCGGCAACCAGCATGCGGCCGATGCGCGGGTCGAGCGGCAACTTGGCCAGCGCCTCGCCAACCTTGGTCAGGCGGTTCTCGTCGTCGAGGCCGCCCAATTCCTGCAGCAGAGCATAGCCGTCGCTGATCGCCTTGCTCGGCGGCGGCTCGATGAAGGGGAAGGTTTCGACGTCGGTCAGGCGCAGCGACTTCATGCGCAGGATCACGCCGGCCAGCGAGGAGCGCAGGATTTCCGGATCGGTGAACGGCGCCCGGGCGTTGAAATCGGCTTCGTCGTAGAGGCGCACGCAGACGCCGGCCGCCACCCGGCCGCAACGGCCGGCTCGCTGCCGGGCCGCGGCCTGCGAAATCGGCTCGACCTGCAATTGCTCGACCTTGTTGCGGTAGGAGTAGCGCTTGACCCGGGCCAGCCCGGTGTCGATCACGTAGCGGATGCCGGGCACGGTCAGCGAGGTTTCGGCGACGTTGGTGGCCAGCACGATGCGGCGCTGGCCACCGGATGGCTTGAAGATGCGGTCCTGATCGCCGGCCGACAGGCGCGAGAACAGCGGCAGGATTTCCGGCGCGTGCGCCGTGCTCAATCCCGGCCGGGCCAGCGCGTGCTTGCGCAGTGCTTCCGCCGCCTCGCGGATTTCCCGTTCACCGGGCAGGAAGACCAGGATGTCGCCGGCACCGAGGCGCGACAGTTCGTCGGCGGCGTCCACAATCGCGTCGTAGAGATCGCGCTCGTCGTCCTTCTTGTTGATATCGACGACCGGCCGGTAGCGTACCTCGACCGGGTAGAGCCGGCCCGACACCTCAATCACCGGCGCGCCATTGAAATGCTGCGAGAAGCGCTCGGCGTCGATGGTCGCCGAGGTGATGATCAGCTTGAGGTCCGGGCGCCGGGGCAGCAGTTGCTTCAGGTAGCCGAGCAAAAAGTCGATGTTCAGGCTGCGCTCGTGCGCCTCGTCGATGATGATCGCCTCGTAGGCGTTCAGATAGGGATCGCTTTGCGACTCGGCGAGCAGGATGCCGTCGGTCATCAGCTTGACCCAGCTCTCCGGCGTGCTCTTGTCGTGAAAGCGGATCTTGACGCCGACGCCAGCGCCGACCTGCGTCTTGAGTTCCTGCGCCAGACGCGTCGCCACCGAACGCGCCGCCAGCCGGCGCGGCTGGGTGTGGCCGATCAAGCCACGCGCGCCAATGCCGAGGTCGAGGCAGATTTTCGGCAGCTGCGTCGTCTTGCCCGAGCCGGTTTCGCCGCAAACGATGACCACCTGGTTGTTGGCGATCAGTTCGGCAATATCGGCACGGCGTTCATTGACCGGCAGGTCGGCCTGGAATTCCGGCTTCGGCAGCTTGGCCCGCCGTTCCTGCACCGCCGCGCGGGAACGCTCGATCAATGCCGCCAGATCGGCCTGCAGTTTTTGCTGCTTTTCGCCGCTGGCCCTGAGCAATTCGCGCTGCAGGCCGCGCAGGCGCTTCAAATCACTGCTCAGGCAATGGATTTCCGGCGCATCGGCGCGGCGCGCGGGTTTTCTGGTTTGGGGATTACTTGAATTCATCGAATCAGACATCGAGCGGACTGGTCACACCCCGGCCGCCGCGGTTCAAAACATGCGTGTAGATCATGGTTGTTTGTACATCCTCGTGGCCCAGCAACTCCTGCACCGTGCGGATATCCTGGCCCTTCTGCAACAAGTGTGTCGCAAAAGAATGGCGCAAGGTGTGCGGCGTAGCCGGCTTGACCACCCCGGCCGTGCGCACTGCCTGCTTGACGGCTCGCTGGATCGTTTGCTCATCCAGATGATGCCGCCGCGTCTTGCCAGTGCGCGGGTCGAGCGAACGATTGCCGGAAGGGAATACATACTGCCAGCCCCAGGTCGTGCCGGCATTGGGATACTTGCGATCCAGGGCATAAGGCAGATGCACCTCGCCGAAACCCTCCGCCAGATCCTTCTCGTGCAGGAAGCGAACCGTGGCCAGATGTGACTGCAAACGCCCGGCCAGCTTGTCCGGCAGCATCGTCACCCTGTCCTTGAAGCCTTTGCCATTGCGAACCAGCACCTCGCGCCGCTTGAAATCCACATCCTGCACACGCAGGCGCAGCGCCTCCATCAGGCGCAGGCCGGCACCATACAGCAAAGCGGCCACCAGCCAATGCACGCCCTCCAGATTGGCCAGCACAGCGCGCACCTCGTCTTCCGTCAACACCACCGGCAAACGGCGCGGCTTCCTGGCCTGCTCGACATTGTTGAGCCACGGCAGCTCGCTGCCCAGCACCTCCTTGTAGAGAAAGAGCAAGGCACTGCGCGCCTGATTCTGCGTCGATGCCGCCACATTTCCCTCAACGGCCAGATGCGTCAAAAACGCCTCGACCTCAACCGCCCCCATCTCGGACGGATGCCGCTTGCCGTGAAAAAGGATGAACCGTCTTATCCACTGGACATAGGAATCCTCGGTCCTTATGCTGTAGTGCTTAAAACGAATCCGCTCGCGAACACGATCCAGCAACTTTGGCGGCTGATTCATAGTCAGGGCTTAGCAATATATTTGGGAGGCCTAATTTTAGGCCATGCCGATGATTTAAAGTAGATTTTGAATTTTAATTTGATGAATATGCCTGCCATTTTGGGAGGCTTACTTAATAGTT
>JAEUOE010000155.1 GCA_016790885.1 Dechloromonas sp.
GACATGGAGCGGCCAGCCGGCGGCCGTGGCCCGGTCGTACAGCGGGCGCGACAGGGCGGCGCCGCCGATCAGCACGGCGCGCAGCGTGGGTGGCGGCCGGCAGCCGAGATCGAGCAGGCGGGCCAGCATGGCCGGCACCAGTGACAGGTGGGTGATCGAACAGGCATCCAGGTCGCGAGCCACCGCCTCGGCCACGAATCCATCGTGCAGCACGACGCAGGCTGCGGCCCGGGCGCAGCGCCACAGGATGCTCTGGCCGCCGATATGGTAGAGCGGCAGGCAGTTCAGCCAGCGGTCGCCGGCCCCGAGTTGCAGGCAGGCGTTGGCGGCGCGGGCGGCGCTATCGAGCTGGCGGGCGCCGAGCAGCACCTGGCGGGGCTGGCCTTCGCTGCCGCTGGTCGAGATGATCAGCGCCGTGTCGACGGGGCAGTTGGCGATGGTGGCGGTCTTTTCCGGAGCGCAGGGCAGCAGGGGCTGCTGCCGGGCGCTGCAGGCATGGGCGGCGAGGGCCAGGTCGAGGCTGCTGCCAGCGCATACCCGTGGCGTGCCGGCCGCGGCTGCGCTGGCGCCAGGCACCTCGGCAAGCATCTCGGCATGCAGTTCGGCGAAGGTCCAGCGCCGGTCGCCGGCAAGCAGGGCGCAGCGCTCAGGCCAGGCCCGGGCGGCGCGGGTCAGATGGTCGAATAGCGAAAAGACAGGCTCCATAAGTCGGTAATTATACGGAGCCGGGGCTGCGGAACGCGGTGAGCCAGATCAATAAAAACCGCCCGTTGAATACGGGCGGACAGCCTGCCAGCGGGCCTTTTCGGCGTAAGGCCAGCGGCAGGGCGGGGCGAATGCGGCGGGTTTCGTTTCGCCTTACTGCTCGACGAAAGCGCGTTCGATGACGTAATCGCCGGCTTCGCCGATGTGCGGCGAAATCCGGAAGCCGAAGCCGTCGAGCATGGCCGAGATTTCCTTGAGCATGGCCGGACTGCCGCAGATCATGGCGCGGTCGGTGGCCGGGTCGAGCGGCGGCTGGTCGATGTCGGCGAACAGCTTGCCGGAGTGGATGAGGTCTGTCTGCCGGCCTTCGTTGCGGAAGGGTTCGCGGGTGACGGTGGGGTAGTAGATCAGCTTGTCGCGGATTTCATCGCCCAGGTATTCGTGTTCCTTCAGATCCTGCTCGATGTAGTCGTGGTAGGCCAGCTCGTTGGTCCACCGTACGCCATGGATGAGGATGACCTTCTCGAAACGCTCGTAGGTTTCCGGGTCGTGGATCAGGCTCATGAAAGGTGCCAGGCCGGTACCGGTGGCGAACAGGAAGAGGCGCTTGCCCGGCTTGAGGTCGCGCAGGACCAGCGTGCCGGTCGGCTTCTTGCTGACCAGCAGCTTGTCGCCGGGCTTGAGGTGCTGCAGCAGCGAGGTCAGCGGGCCGTTCGGCACCTTGATGCTGAAGAATTCCAGGTGCTCCTCGTAATTGGCGCTGGCGATGCTGTAGGCACGCATGCGCGGCCGCCCCTCGACTTCCAGGCCGATGGTGACGAACTGGCCATTGACGAAGCGCAGGGCCTGGTCGCGCGTGGTGCGGAAGCTGAACAGGGTGTCGTTCCAGTGATGGACGGAAAGAATGGTTTCGGTATTCAGGGCGCTCATGGTTCGGCAACTCGCAATGCGGTGGTGAGGTTTGCAGTTTAGGCGCTTGTATCATTCGAATAAGCGGATAATTCCGTTATTGTTTAGCGATTAAATCGATATGAAACTGAGCCTGCGCCAACTGGAAATCTTCGTCGCCATTGCCCGCGAGCAGAACGTCTCGCGGGCGGCCGAGCACCTGTGCATGTCGCAATCCGCGGCGAGCAATGCATTGGTCGAACTGGAGCGCCAATTCGACTGCCCGCTGTTCGACCGCATCGGCAAGTCGCTGCGCCTGAATTCCTCCGGCCAGGGCCTGCTGCCGCTGGCCGGGCAACTGCTCGACCAGGCACGCGAGATCGAGTCCTATCTCGGCGGCGGCAGCCTGGCCCCGCTGACGGTCGGGGCGACGCTGACCATCGGCAATTACCTGGCGACCCTGGTCATCGCCGAATACATGCGCCAGCACCCGGAGGCGCCGGTCAGCCTGCAGGTGGCAAACACGCAGAGCATCGTCGAGCGCCTGCTGCGCTTTGATTGCGACCTCGGATTGATCGAAGGCGAGGTCAGCCATCCCGACCTGCGGGTCGAGCCCTGGCTGGAAGACGAACTGGTGGTGTTCTGCTCGCCGGCGCATGCGCTGGCTGCCGCGGGCAGGGCGGATGCCGACACGCTGTCCCGCCAGGCGTGGATTCTGCGCGAGCCCGGTTCCGGCACCCGCCGCCAGTTCGACCGGGCGATCGTGCCCGGCCTGGGGCAATTCAACCTGCGCCTGGAACTGGAGCACACCGAGGCGATCAAGCGGGCGGTCGAATCCAACCT
>JAEUOE010000158.1 GCA_016790885.1 Dechloromonas sp.
CTCGGCGAACTCACCCAGATCGCCTGGAAGCACGACGTGCAGACCATCATCGAAGGCCCGGGCCACGTCCCCATGCACCTCATCAAGGAGAACATGGACCTGCAGCTCGAGTACTGCCAGGAAGCCCCGTTCTACACCCTCGGCCCCTTGACCACCGACATCGCCCCCGGCTACGACCACATCACCAGCGGCATCGGCGCCGCGATGATCGGCTGGTACGGCACCGCCATGCTCTGCTACGTCACCCCCAAGGAACACCTTGGCCTGCCCGACAAGGACGACGTCAAGGAAGGCATCATCACCTACAAGCTCGCCGCGCACGCCGCCGACCTCGCCAAGGGCCACCCCGGCGCGCAGATCCGCGACAACGCGCTGTCCAAGGCGCGCTTCGAATTCCGCTGGGACGACCAGTTCAATTTGGGCCTCGACCCGGACAAGGCGCGCGAATTCCACGACGAGACCCTGCCCAAGGAGTCGGCCAAGGTCGCCCACTTCTGTTCGATGTGCGGCCCCCATTTCTGCTCGATGAAGATCACCCAGGATGTGCGCGACTTCGCGGCGGCGCAAGGCCTCAAGGAAGACGAGGCGCTGGAGAAGGGCATGGAAGCCAAGGCGGTCGAGTTTGTGAAAACCGGGGCGGAGGTTTATCGCAAGGTTTGAGTTTGCTGAAGGCCGGAAAGGCAATGGAAAGGCGGCTCAATCAGCCGCCTTTTTGCTTTCGAGTCCAGAGGAGCGTTGTGGGCATCCGCTTTGTCGGAGAGTTGTGAGGTTTGTGAGGTTGGTCCATTTGGACTATCATTTGGTGTCATTTGATATTATTGGGTGCGGGCCATGGCAGGTAAAACACAAACTCCGGCGGCTGCCTGTCTGACTGCCGAGCAGCCGGCCGCGCTGTATGCCATTCCCGGCGGGGCCCGCTCGGGCAGTGCATGGGTTGATTATCGCGATGCCTTTCTGGGCAGCCCGGCGGCGCTGCAGATCGAGGCGATTCGCCGCGGGGCGCCGGCCGGCAACCTGCTGGGTGCGGCGGAGGCGCTGCATTTGCCGCGTGAGCGGGTTTATGAACTGGTCGGGCTGTCGGTGTCCACGGCCAAGCGCAAGGTGGCGGCGAACGAGGTGCTCGATCCGCTGGTGACCGAGCGCCTCGTTCGGCTTGGCGGTATCGAAAAGCTGGCTGAAGAGACTTTCGGCGACCCGGCACTGGCTGCCGAGTGGCTGCAGGCGGTCAATGTCGGGCTGGGTGGGGTGGCGCCGCTGTCCCTGCTCGATACCGAGATCGGTTGCCGTGAAGTGTCGCGCGTGCTCAATTCCATCGCCTACGGCGGCGCGGCCTGATGCGCGCCTGGCGCATTGCCCGCGCCCGTTTTGCGCTGGATCGTAGCGGGGCGGGCGGCCTGGTCGATGCCGGCCGCTGGCACCCGCTGGGCGTGCCGGTGATTTATGCCGGTTTGTCGGTGGAAATCTGCGCGCTGGAGAAGCTGGTGCATACCGGCCGCCTCCTGCCGCCCGACCTGCAACTGGTCCGGCTCGATTTGCCGGATGATCCAGGTCTTTACGAGCACCTCGATCCGGCGCGTGTGCCGAACTGGGCTGACACGCCGCCCGGTGCCGCATCGGTCGCCTTTGGCGGGGCTTTCCTGCGCGAGCAGCGCGGTCTGGCGTTGGTCGTGCCCTCGGCGGTGGTACCGGAGGCGCGCAATCTGGTCATCAACCCGCTGCACCCGCGCTTTGCCGAGGTGGCGATGGCTGTCGAGCGGCCGTTTGCCTTTGATGCCCGGTTGCGGACGGAGGGCTGACATGGAATGTCGTCCCGGTTGTGGCGCCTGTTGCATTGCCCCTTCGGTTTCCTCGCTGGACAAGCCGGCCGGCGAGCCTTGCCGGCATCTCGATGCGGAACTGCGCTGCCGCCTGTTCGGCCGTCCGGAGCGCCCGGCCTGCTGTTCCGGCCTGCAGCCGGCGCCCGATATGTGCGGCGCCAATCGGGAGGCGGCGTTGCACTGGTTGGCCGAGCTCGAAGCGCTTACGCGGCCGGGATAGTAGAATGCGGCCTCCCCAACCAGGCCGCATTCCATGGACCCGATAATCCTGCTCAAGGCGCTCATTCTCGGCATTGTCGAGGGGCTGACCGAATTCCTGCCCATTTCGTCGACCGGCCACCTGATCCTGGCTGGCGATCTGCTCGATTTCAACGATGATCGCGGCAAGCTGTTCGAGATCGTCATCCAGTCGGGTGCCATCCTGGCTGTCGTCTGGGAGTATCGCGAGCGGCTGCTCAAGGTGGCGCGCGGCGCGACAAGCGACCCGGCGGCGCAGAAATTCATTCTCAACCTGTTCATCGCCTTCCTGCCGCTCGCCATTCTCGGCCTGGCCTTCGGCAAGGCGATCAAGGCCAACCTGTTCAACCCGATTGCCGTGGCGACGACCTTCATCATCGGGGCGCTGGTCATCCTGTGGGCGGAGCGGCGCGAGCACAAGATTCGCGTCCAGACGGTCGAAGAAATGAGCATTGCCGATGCCTTCAAGCTCGGCATCGCGCAGGCTTTTGCCCTGATTCCCGGCACCTCGCGCTCCGGCGCGACGATCATCGGCGGCCTGCTGTTCGGCCTGTCGCGCAAGGCGGCCACCGAGTTTTCCTTCTTCCTCGCCATTCCGACACTGGGGGTGGCGACGGTGTATCAGCTCTACAAGGAGAGGGCGCTGCTCAGTGTCGACGATATCGGCATGTGGGTAGTCGGCTTCGTCTCGGCCTTCATTTCGGCTTTCCTGTGCGTGCGCTGGCTGCTGCGCTTCATTTCCAGCCATGATTTCGTGCCCTTCGCCTGGTATCGCATCGTCTTCGGCATCGTCGTGCTGGCCACCGCGCATTTCGGCTGGGTGCAATGGACCGCCCACTGATCGTCTACCTGCACGGCTTCTGTTCTTCGCCCGCTTCATGGAAATCGCGCTTGCTCGGCGAGGAGATGGCGCGGCGCGGCCTGGGGGCACAGTTCGTCTGCCCGCCCCTGTCGCCGGTGCCGGATGAGGCGGTAGCCAGCGTTGAGCACCTGATCGGGCAGGCGAGCGGGCCGGTGGTGCTGGTCGGCTCGTCGCTCGGCGGGCACTACGCCAATCATCTGGCAGAAAAACACGATCTGCGGGCGGCGTTGATCAACCCGGCGGTTACTGCGGCGCTCGATCTCGGCCTGTTTGTCGGCGATCACGCCAATTTTCACAGTGGCGAACACTTCACCTTTTCGGCCGCCCATGCCGCGCAACTCCGGGCGCAGGTGCGCCGGCCAACGCCGGACCGCTACTGGCTGCTGCTCGAAGCAGGTGACGAGGTGCTCGATTACCGGCAGGCGCTGGACTTCTACGCCGGCTGCCGGCAAACCGTGCTGCCCGGCGGCGATCACAGCTTCACGCAATTTCCGGAATTCGTGGCGCAACTCATTGAATTTGCCGGGCTATAATCCGCCGATGAATGTATTGTTTGAAGAAGATGGCGGCTTCAAGGCAGGCAGCATCATGGCCGACAACGATAGCTCGTTGCAGGTCGAAATGCCCTCCGGCAAGCGCAGCAAAATAAAGTCCGCAACCGTGTTGTTGCGTTTCGAGAAGCCTTCGGCGGGCACCCTGCTCGAGCAGGCGACACCGCTGGCCGAAGAGATCGAAGCCGATTTCCTGTGGGAGTGCGTGAGCGATGGCGAATTTTCGTTTCTGGATTTTGCCCGTGATTACTACGGACACGACCCTGCCCCGGTCGAGGCGACGGCGGTGCTGCTTGCCCTGCACGCCGCGCCCGTCTATTTCCATCGCAAAGGCAAGGGCCGCTTCCGCAAGGCGCCTGCCGACATTCTCGCAGCTGCTCTGGCCAGTCTTGAAAAGAAGCGTCAGCAAGCGCTCGCCATCGAGGGCTGGATAAGCGAACTCAAGGAATCCCGCCTGCCGTCGGAAATCGGCGCGCTGACCGACGCGCTGCTCTACGCGCCGGACCGCAACAAGCCGGAAACCAAGGCCTTCGAGACGGCCTGCGCCGAAACCGGCCTGACCGCCGCCCAGTTGCTGTTCAAGTGTGGTGCCATCAAGTCGGCCTACCACCTGCATTACAAGCGCTTCCTGCACGAGCAGTTCCCCAAGGGTGTCGGCTTTCCGGCCCTTGAGGCGCCCGGCCTCCCCAGCGACCTGCCGCGCGCCGATGTGCGTGCCTTTTCGATCGACGATGCCCATACCACCGAGATCGACGATGCCTTGTCGGTGGTCCGGTTGCCAGGCATCGGCTCGCGCATCGGCATCCATATCGCTGCCCCGGGGCTGGCCATCGCCCACGGTTCGCCGCTTGATGGCGTGGCCCGCGCCCGCTTGTCGACGGTCTACATGCCCGGCAACAAGATCACCATGCTGCCCGACGCCGTGGTGCAGAACTACACGCTGGCCGGTGGCGTCGATTGCCCGGCCGTGTCGCTCTACCTGACGGTCAACGAGTCACTGGAAATCGTCAGCCACGAATCGCGGCTGGAGATGGTGCACATTGCCGCCAACCTGCGTCACCATGAGGTCGAGCCGTGGTTCAACGCCGAGACGATTGGCGGCCCCTTGCCGGACCAACCCTTCAAGGATGAACTGCTCCACCTGTGGCACTTCGCCAACGCCTGCGAAGGCCGGCGCGGCAAGCCTTCCGCCGTGCAGGGTGTCAATGACTACAACTTCGCCATTCATGGCGACCTGGCCGATCCGGATGCCTGTACGGTCGAGATTTCCGAACGCAAGCGCGGCAGTCCGCTCGACAAGCTGGTCGCCGAACTGATGATCGTTGCCAACTCGACCTGGGGCGGCCTGCTCGCCGAAAGAAACATCGCCTGCCTGTACCGCGCGCAGACGCAGGGCAAGGTGCGCATGACCACCTCGCCCTTGCCGCATGAGGGCCTTGGCGTGCCGCAATACGCCTGGATGACCTCGCCGCTGCGCCGTTACTGCGACCTGGTCAATCAGTGGCAACTGATCGCCTGCCTGAAGGGCGAAACCCCGGCCTTCGCGCAAAAATCGGCCGAACTGTTCGCGGCGATGCGCGATTTCGAGCTGACCTACGGTGCCTATGCTGATTTCCAGCGGGTGATGGAGCGTTACTGGTGCCTGCGCTGGCTGCAGCAGCACGGGGTGAGCGAGATCGATGCCACCGTGCGCCGCGAGCAACTGGTCAAGCTCGACCATCTGCCGCTGATGTTGCGCGTCCCGTCGCTGCCGACCGACCTGCAGCCGGGGCAGCGCGTGCATCTGGCGATTGAGGCCTGCGATCTGCTGGCACCGGAAGTAAGCTGCCGATTCATCAGCCTGTTGGGTGACGGCAATGCAGCGGAAGCCGTGGAGGAGGACGAGGCGTGAAGAAGGTGCCCAGTCCGAGTCGCATCCGGGCTGCCGAACAGGATCGCCGGCTGTGGATCGCCCTGGGTATTTCGCTGGGCATCCACGCCCTGCTGCTGACCTTGCACTTCCAGTTTCCGGAAGCCTCGCGAGCCATGCAGGAAAAGGCCATGGACATCATCCTGGTCAATGCCAAATCGGCGCGCAAGCCGCATGACGCCCAGGCGCTGGCGCAGGCCAATCTCGATGGCGGCGGCAACACCGACGAAAATCGCCGCGCCAGGACGCCGCTGCCGCCGACGCAAAAGCAGACCGAGGGCAACGATGTCCAGCAAATGCAGCGCCGCGTGCAGGAACTGGAAACCGCCCAGCAGAAATTGCTGACCCAGGCCAAGAGCCTGCGCAATGTCGCCTCGGCCAAGACAGTCAGCGAACAACCCTCGCCGGTGCCGACGGTAAGCGGGCTGGATCTGGCCGAATCGGCCCGGGCCATGGCCCGGCTGGAAGGCGAGATTGCCAAGACGGCCGACGAATACAACAAGAAGCCACGCAAGAAGTTCGTCGGGGCACGCACCGAGGAATATGCGCTGGCCGCCTATCTGGATGCCTGGAAGCAGAAGATCGAGCGTATCGGCACCCTGAATTACCCGGAAGAGGCGCGCGGCAAGTTGTACGGTGCCGTGGTGCTCTTCGTCGAGCTGCGGGCCGAGGATGGCAGCCTGTACAACGCCGAAATCTCGAAATCGTCCGGGCACAAGGTGCTCGATCAGGCCGCCTTGCGCATCCTGCGCATGTCCGCACCCTTCGGCCCGATCCCGCCGCAGGGGCTGGGCGGTGCAACGGTGCTCTCCTTCGCCCGGACCTGGTACTTCACCCAGGGTGATGCCTTGAATACTGCGGTCAGCAAGTAAACAGCCGCGTCGTACGCGCTGTTCAGCCCACTCTCAACTCGTCACTGTCCCGAGCCATGTCCGACCTGTACGCCGTATTCGGCAACCCGATTGCCCACTCCAAGTCGCCGGCCATCCACGCCGCCTTTGCCGCCCAGACCCGACAGGACCTGGTGTATGAGGCCCGCCTGGCGCCGCTGGAGGGCTTTGCACAGGCGGTTGCCGAGTTCGTTGCTGCCGGTGGCCGGGGGGCGAATGTGACGGTGCCGTTCAAGGAAGAGGCATTTCGTCTGGCGACGCGCCTGTCCGACCGGGCGGCGCGGGCCGGCGCGGTCAATACGCTGCTGTTCGCCGATGCCGAAATTGTTGGCGACAATACCGACGGAGCCGGCCTGGTGCGCGACATCACCATCAATCTTGGCTGTGCATTGGCCGGCAAGCGTATTTTGCTGCTCGGGGCCGGGGGGGCGTCGCGCGGCGTGATTGCCCCGCTGCTGGCCGAACAGCCGGCTGCCCTGGCCATCGCCAATCGCACGGCGGTCAAGGCAGAAACACTGGCTGCCCAATTTGCCGACATCGCGCCGGTCGAGGGGGGAGATTTCGGCCGCTACGCCGGGCGCAATTTCGATGTGGTGATCAACGCGACCTCGGCCAGTCTGTCCGGCCAGGGCCTGCCCTTGCCCGCCGGCCTGTTCGCGTCTGGCGCGCTGGCCTATGACATGATGTACGGCAAGGGCGAAACACCCTTCCTGCAACTGGCACGCGAGCAGGGAGCGGGGCGTTGCGCCGATGGCCTCGGCATGCTGGTCGAACAGGCAGCGGAGGCCTTCTTCGTGTGGCGTGGCGTGCGCCCTGTTACCGGCCGAGTGCTGGCCGATCTGCGGGCCAAACTGGCGGCATGAAAACCCTGAGCCGCTGGCTGAAATGGTCGTTGCTGGCCATCGCCGGGCTGTTCTTTCTGTGGCAGGTATGGCTGCTGGCCTGGGTGCTGCTGTGGAGTTGGGTGAATCCCGGTGAAACCCGGTTCATGGAAATTCGCCTGGCCGAATTGCGCCAGAAGAATCCGCAGGCCCAACTGAAGCAGCAGTGGGTACCCTATGAACGCATTTCCCCGCACCTGAAGCGCGCCATCATTGCCGCCGAAGATGCCAAGTTCGTCGATCATGAAGGCTTCGACTGGGAGGGTATGCAGAAAGCCATCGAAAAGAACCAGAAGCGGGGGCGTACGGTCGCCGGTGGGTCGACCATCAGCCAGCAACTGGCCAAGAACCTGTTTTTGACGCCAACCAAGTCCTATGTCCGCAAGGTTGAGGAAGCCATCATCACGCTGATGCTGGAAGGGCTGTGGAGCAAGCGACGCATCTTCGAGGTTTACCTGAACGTGATCGAGTGGGGCAATGGCGTGTTCGGTGCCGAGGCGGCAGCGCGCCACTATTACAACACCAGTGCCGCCCAGCTCGGCCCGGAGCAGGCGGCACGCCTGGCCGGCATGGTGCCCAATCCGCGCTATTACGATCGTAATCGTTCCGCTCCCGGCCTGGGGCGCAAAGCAGCGATCATTCTCGGCCGTATGCCGGGTGCCGAAGTGCCGTGAAATATTCCCCGGATAGGGGTTTTCCGCAGTGATTTTGTAAGAACCCGCTGATGGGGCCGGTGCTAAAATGGCCGTCTGTTTGCCGCACTGCACCATGAGCGAAGAAGCCCAGCTGACCGATACCGAAGACTTGCAGGAGCGCCTCGTCGAGGTGCAGACCCTGCTCGCCCGGCACAAGCTGGTCGAGGATCTGGTGCATCGCCAGGAGGGGCCGCGCCACGATCTGGTCGAGGAGGTCGTGCACAAGCAGCACCTGCATGAGTTGCAGGCCAAGCTCGAGCCGATGCACCCGGCCGACATTGCCTACGTGCTGGAGGCCTTGCCGACTGACGAGCGTTTGATCGTCTGGGGGCTGGTCAATCCGGAGCTGGAAGGCGAAGTCCTGCTCGAAGTCTCGGATGCCGTCCGGGAGAGCCTCATCGAATCGATGGGGCGTACCGAACTGGTCGCTGCCGCTGAAACGCTCGATGCCGACGAACTGGCCGACCTGGCTCCCGACCTGCCGCAGGGGGTTATCGACGACGTTTTCCGCGGCTTGTCGGTCGAAGAACGCGAACAACTGCGCGCCGCAATGTCCTACCCGGACGAGTCGGTTGGTTCGATCATGGACTTCGACATGGTCACCGTGCGCGAGGACGTCACGCTGGAAGTCGTGCTCCGTTACCTGCGCCGTTTCGATGAATTGCCCGACCATACCGATCAGTTGTTCGTGGTCGATCGCGACGAGCATCTGAAGGGCGTCCTGCCGCTCAATATCCTGCTCGTCAACGAGGTGGATGTCGAAGTCGCCACCCTGATGCAGACCGATTTCGTCGAACTGGAGCCCGACGATCTGGCGGAAGAAGCAGCCAAGGCTTTCGAGCGCTACGACCTGGTGTCGGCGCCGGTGGTCGACCCCGAGGGTAAGCTGGTGGGGCGGGTCACGGTTAACGAGGTGGTCGACTACATTCGTGAAGAAGCCGAGCACGAACAACTGGCCAACGCCGGTCTGAGGGAAGAGGAAGACATCTTCGCTTCGGTCTGGGATTCGGTGAAGAACCGCTGGTCCTGGCTGGCCATCAACCTGGTGACCGCCTTCGTCGCCTCCCGCGTCATTGGTGCTTTCGAGGACTCGATCGAAAAACTGGTGGCCCTGGCCGCGCTGATGCCCATCGTCGCCGGTATTGGCGGCAACTCGGGTAATCAGACCATCACCATGATTGTCCGCGCCATCGCCATGGGCCAGGTCCAGCCTGATGCCATGCGCCGTCTGCTACGCAAGGAACTGGGCGTGGCCAGCATCAACGGCCTGCTCTGGGGCGGGCTGCTTGGCGTTGCCGCCTGGTGGCTCTACGGGAGCGTGGCGCTAGGGCTGGTGATGACGGCAGCGATGATTCTCAACCTGCTGCTTGCCGCCTCCGCGGGGGTCGGCATTCCGCTGCTGCGTGAGAAATTCGGCGCCGATCCCGCCGTTGGCGGTTCGGTGATGATCACCGCCCTGACCGATTCGGGCGGCTTTTTCATCTTTCTCGGCCTGGCGACGCTGTTCCTAATGTGAGTCGGGCGTTACCAGCTTGAGCCCGACGATACCGGCCACGATGAGGCCGATACTGACGAAGCGCAGTGTCTCGCGGGATTCGCCGAAGAGGAAAATGCCGAGGATCGCCGTACCGACGGCGCCGATGCCGGTCCATACCGCGTAGGCAGTGCCCAGTGGCAGCACCTTCAGCGACCAGCCCAGCAGCACGACGCTCAGGGCCATGGCGGCCAGCGTTGCAAGCGAAGGACCCAGCCGGCTGAATCCTTCGGTGTATTTGAGGCCGACTGCCCAGCCGACCTCGCACAGGCCGGCGATGAACAGCACGAACCAGGCGACGCCAGTGCTCACCGCTTCAGGCTGGCGAAGTAGGCGTCAGCTGCGGCGATGGTGCCGGCGATGTCCGCATCGCTGTGAGCGGCCGATACGAAACCGGCCTCGAAGGCAGACGGCGCGAAGTAGTGGCCGGCGTCGATCATGGCGTGGAAGAAGCGGTTGAAGGCGTCCTTGTCGCAGGCCATGACGGCATCGTAGGTGCCCGGGCAGGTGTCGGCGAAGTAGAGACCGAACATGCCGCCGACGTTCTGGGCCGAGAAGGCAACGCCGTGTTTTTTCGCTGCACCGACCAGGCCATCGCACAGTGCCTTGGTCTTGGCGGTCAGCGCTTCATAGAAGCCGGGGGCCTGGATCAGTTTCAGCGTGGCGAGACCGGCGGCGGTGGCGATCGGGTTGCCAGACAGCGTGCCGGCCTGATAAACCGGGCCGAGCGGGGCGATCTTTTCCATGATCTCGCGCTTGCCGCCGAAGGCGCCCATCGGCATGCCGCCGCCGACCACCTTGCCGAAAGTGGACAGGTCCGGCGTAATGCCGAACAGGCCCTGCGCGCTCTTCAGGCCGACACGGAAGCCGGTCATCACCTCGTCGAAAATCAGCACGGCGCCGTATTGTGCCGTCAGCTCGCGCATGGCCTTGAGGAACTCTGGCGTCGGGACGATCAGGTTCATGTTGCCGACCACCGGTTCGACGATGACGGCGGCGATCTTGTCGCCATGCTTGGCAAAGGCCTCGGCCAGTCCCTGCGGGTCGTTATAGGTCAGCACCATGGTCGTTTCGGCAGTGCCGGCCGGCACGCCGCCGGACGACGGGTTGCCGAAGGTGAGCAGGCCGGAGCCGGCCTTGACCAGCAGATGGTCGGCATGGCCGTGGTAGCAGCCCTCGAACTTGACCAGGACGTCACGCCCCGTGTAGCCACGGGCGAGGCGGATGGCGCTCATTGTCGCCTCGGTGCCGGAGGAAACCAGGCGCACCATGTCCATCGACGGCACCATCTCGCACAGCAGGTCGGCAATCTCGACTTCCCTCTCGGTCGGAGCGCCGAAGGAGAGGCCGTCGACCACAGCGGCCTGCACGGCGGCGATTACCTCGGGATGGGCGTGGCCGAGGATCATCGGGCCCCACGAGCCCACGTAGTCGGTGTACCACTTGCCGTCGGCGTCCTGCACCTTGGCGCCTGCGCCCTTCTGAAAGAAGAGCGGCGTGCCGCCGACCGAGCGGAAGGCGCGGACCGGCGAATTGACGCCGCCGGGGATGTGTTTCTGGGCGCGTTCGAATAATTGCTGATTGCGGGAAGTCATGCGGCTTGCTCCTCGAAAAGGCGTTGATACTGGGCGGCACGGGCGGCGATGTCCGGCGCGCCGAAAAGGTCGGTAATGACGGCGAGCAGATCGGCGCTGGCAGCGATGAGCGGCGGCGCGTTGGCCACTGTGATACCGCCGATGGCGCAAATGGCGCTGTCAAGTTTGCGCTTGGCGCGGGTATAGAGGTCGGCGGTGGCGCGCGGCGCGTCGGGCTTGGTTGGCGAGGGGTAGGCCGCGCCGAAGGCGATGTAATCGACACCGGCTGCGACGGCGGTCTCCGCCAGTGCCAAATCGGCATAGCAGGAGGCGCCGAGAATCTTGTCGGGGCCGAGGATGGCACGGGCGGCGATCAGGTTGCCGTCATCCAGACCCAAATGCACGCCTTCGGCCCCGACCAGCACGGCGAGCGCGATATCGTCGTTGATCAGGAGGCTTGCCCCATAACGTTGTGTCAGATCGTGCAGGGCTTTGGCGCGGGCAAGTTGCTCGGGCTTGTTGCTGGTCTTGTCGCGGTATTGCACGATGCGGCAGCCGCCGGCCAGGGCCGCCTCGACATCGGCGAGCAGGCGCCGCCCATCGTTGCAGTCCGGCGTAATGGCGTAGAGGCCGCGCAGTCTAGTCCTGAGCATCAGCCTGCTTTGCGTCACCGGTTTCGTTGTCGTCGCGCGCCCAGTAAAAACGATCCGGGATGAACTGGCCCATGCCGGCCCGGAAGCCGTTCTTCAGGGTGTTCCACGTGTAGTCCTGGGCGTCGCGCACCGCATCCTCGATATTGGCACCGCCGGCGATGCAGCCGGCAATCGCTGAAGCCAGCGTGCAGCCGGAGCCGTGGTAGCTCCCCGGCAGGCGTTCCCACTGGTCGCGACGCACGACGCCGTTCGGGCCATACAGCGTATTGACCACCTGCGGCGTGCTTTCGTGGGTGCCGGTGATCAGTACGTACTGCGCTCCCATCTCGATCAAACGCTGGGCGCACACGTCGATTCCCGGCTCGCCTTCGTCCTCGTCGCTCTCGGCCAGGCGCCTGGCTTCCGGTGCGTTGGGGGTGACCAGCGTGGTTTGCGGCAGCAGCATTTCGCGCATGGCGGAAATGATTTCCTCGCCGGACAGTTCGTCGCCACGTCCCGAGGCCAGTACGGGGTCGAGAATGAGCGGGATCTCCGGGTAGTCGGAAACGATTTCGGCAACGGCCAGCACATTCTCGACACTGCCCAGCACGCCGATCTTGAAAGCGGCGACCGGCATGTCTTCAAGGATGGCACGGGCCTGCTGCTCGACCAGTTCGGCACCCAGCGCCTGCACGCTCTGCACGCCAACGGTATCCTGAACGGTGATCGCGGTCAGTGCGGTAAGCGGGTGGCAACCAAGGCTGGCCAGTGTGAGCAGGTCGGCCTGAATGCCGGCACCCGACGAGGGATCGCTGGCAGCAAAAACAAGAACCAGCGGCGGGCAGGGCGGGGTGGCGGGGGTGGTGTTCATTGAGGTTCGCGTCCTTGGCGGAGGCGAAAGGGTTTGGGTAAGATGACCCCGATTTTATCCGAATCCGGGGGATGCCGAACTTGTGAGCTATTCCACATTTAACTCTTGCCGCGTTTGATTGTCGCCGAGACTTGCGTATATGATGCGACGATACTGAAAGTGCCTCATTTTAGAGGCCAAGGGGACAGGTAAATTGACTGATTTGTCGAGACTGCGTGGCGTCAAGGTCATGGTGATTGACGACAGCAACACGATACGGCGCAGTGCCGAGATCTTTCTCGTCCAGGCCGGATGCCAGGTCGTGCTGGCCGAGGATGGCTTCGACGCGCTGGCCAAGATCGCCGATCACCAGCCCAGCGTTATCTTCTGTGACATCATGATGCCGCGCCTTGACGGTTACCAGACTTGCTCCCTGATCAAGAAGAACGCCCGTTTCAAGGCCACGCCGGTCATCATGCTGTCCTCCAAGGATGGCTTGTTCGACCGGGCGCGCGGCCGCATGGTCGGCTCCGACCAGTACCTCACCAAACCATTCACCAAAGACAGTCTGCTGCAGACGGTGGCCACCTTTGCGCTGCCGGCTGAAACAGCAGCCAATTCGTAGCTCAGGAAGAAGAAATGCCCGTCAAGAATATTCTCGTTGTCGATGATTCACCCACCGAGCGCTTTTTCACCGTCGATTTGCTGACCAAGGCAGGGTATCAGGTCACCACCGCCGAAAACGGTGAAGAAGGAATCGCCAAGGCCAAGGCCACCAAGCCCGACCTGATCCTGATGGATGTCGTGATGCCCGGGCTGAACGGCTATCAGGCAACGCGGACCCTGACCCGCGATGACGAAACGAAGACCATTCCGATCATCGTGTGCACCTCGAAGGGGCAAGAGACCGATCGGATCTGGGGCTTGCGGCAGGGGGCGATTGATTACCTGGTCAAGCCGCTGAATCCGGAGGAGTTGTTGCAACGTATCGCGGCGTTGCCATAACGCGATGGCGCGCAAGACCAGTCTGCGTGATTTTCAGGAGTACCTGGCAACGCGCTTGAGTCAGGCGGCCAAGGGCAAGGGTGCAGCATCCTGGCTGGGGGTCGAGGCGGGCGGTGAAGCATGGCTGGTCGATCTGTCGGATGGCGGGGAGATCGTTCAGGCATCGCAAATGACGCCGGTACCGCTGACGCGTCCGTGGTTCGTCGGAATCGCCAATATTCGCGGCAATCTCTACGCGGTCAGTGACTTTTCGACGTTTTGCGGTGGGCCGACCATCGCCCATAACGCTAACGCCCGCTTGTTGCTGATCGGTTCCCGCTATGGCACCAATGCCGCCTTGCTGGTGTCCCGCATGTTGGGCTTGAAGAAACCAGAGGACTTTTCCCCGGAAACCCCTGATACGGTGATGCCACCGTGGGGGCAACAGCGTTTTGCCGATACGCACGGGAAAATCTGGCGCAAATTGTCGGTTCGCGAATTGCTGGCCGATCAGGATTTCATGAATATCGGGGTTTGAAAGAGGGTGCTAGCCCCACCCCTTGCGGAGGAGTTCCATGGCTTTTAGCTTCAAGTTTCCGAAAGTTGGCGGTTCCGGCGATACGGGTGCCCCGATGACTGTGTCTGCCGACGTCATGCCGGCCAAGGCGCCTGTGCCGTCCATTCTGGCGGGGCAGCCGGTCGTCCAGCAGATGAAGACGCTGGGCGGCATTTTCGTTGTGTTGCTGCTGCTGATCGGCGTACTGGTCTTCCGCGACAACCGCGAGTCGGCACATAACACCGCCTACGTCGCTGCTTCCGGCGAAATGCGCATGCTCTCCCAGCGTCTGGCCAAGGCCTCGTCGCTGGCCCTGCAGGGTAACCCGGTGGCTTTTGCCCAGTTGAGGGAGTCCCGTGAAACCTTCGGCAAGCTGCTCGAAACCCTGACCAGTGGCGGCGAAGTCGCCGGGGTGGGCGTACCGGCCTCACCGGATAACGTCCGGCCGCAGATCGACGCGCTGACCCAGTTGTGGGAGCCGACCAACAAGAATGCCGAGACGGTGATCGGTCAGGAGAAAAACCTGGTCGCGCTCGGCCAGAACGTCGCCACCATCGACAACAATAACGCCACCATGCTCGAATTGACCGAGCAGATCGCTACCCTGAAACTGCAGACCGGGGCCAGCGCACGCGAGATTGCCAACGCCAACCAGTTGGTCATGTTGACGCAGCGGATTGCCAAGAATGCGTCGGCACTGCTCGTCGGTGACGAAATCAACCCGGAAGTGGCTTTCCTGCTCGGCAAGGACACCAACGCCTTCCGCGATATTCAGGTGGGTTTGTCCAAGGCTGGTGGTGATGCCGACACGCGCAGCAAGCTCGAAGAACTGGAAAGTGCCTTCAAGGACTATCAGGGCGCCATTTCCAGCATTCTCGGCAACATGCAGCCGCTGGTCCTTTCCAAACAGGCCGGTTCGCGCATCTTCCGGGGTAGTGAGGATCTGCTGAAAGCCACCGACAATCTGGCTCTGGCCTATCAGGAGGGGTCCGGCAACCGTGGCCTGTACATCGTTTTCCTCGTTCTGCTGACGGTGGCTGCCATCGCCACACTGGCCCTGCTCGCCAAGATCTACCTTGACGATACCGAGCGCCGCGCGCTGGCCGCAGAACAACAGCGCCAGGCCTCCGACCAGACCAACCGCGACAACCAGGACGCCATTCTGCGCCTGATGAACGAACTGGGCGACCTGGCTGACGGCGACCTGACAGTTACCGCAACCGTGAGCGAGAACATCACGGGGGCCATCGCCGACTCGATCAACTACACCATTGAAGAGCTGCGCGTGCTGGTCGGCCGGATCAACGACGCGGCAAACCGTGTGACAGCCGCCACCGAAATCGCCCGTTTGAACTCGGCCCAGCTGCTCGAGGCCGCCGAACGTCAATCGGCCGAGATCAAGGAAGCTGGCCAGTCCGCACTGGAAATGGCACGTTCGATGACGGAGGTGTCGGGCAACGCGACACAATCTGCCCAGGTTGCCCGTCAGTCGCTGATGGCCGCTGAAAAGGGTACGCAGGCCGTGGAGGATTCGATCAAGGGCATGAACGAAATCCGCAACCAGATCCAGGAAACCTCGAAGCGAATCAAGCGGCTCGGTGAAAGCTCGCAGGAGATCGGTGAAATCGTGGAACTGATTTCGGACATTACCGAACAGACCAACGTGCTGGCCTTGAACGCTGCCATCCAGGCGGCCTCGGCCGGTGATGCGGGGCGCGGCTTCACTGTGGTTGCCGAGGAGGTGCAGCGACTGGCCGAACGTTCAGCCGAAGCGACGAAGCAGATTGCGGCGATTGTGAAAACCATTCAGACCGATACGCAGGATGCGGTATCCGCCATGGAACAATCGACCCGTGGTGTGGTTGAAGGGGCCAAGCTCTCCGACGCGGCCGGTCAGGCCCTGTCCGAAATCGGCCAGGTGTCGCGCGATCTGGCCGACCTCATTCAGGATATTTCCAGCTCGACGCAAAGCCAGGCTGACTCGGCCAGCCAGGTTGCCAACCTGATGCAGGACATCCTGAACGTTACCGAACAAACTACGGCCGGTACGCAGCGTACCGCCGAGGCCGTCGATGAACTGACCGCGCTTGCTTCCGAACTGAAGGGTTCGGTCGCCGGCTTCAAGGTGGATTGACGAGCATCGATCGCGAGAGACTATGAACGCGGCAACTGAATTCGATTTGGGCCCCCTGACCTGGGTCAAGGGTGAGATTGACCTGGCGCTGGAGCGGGCGGAAGAGGCTTTCGGCCAGTACCTCGCCGAAGCAGACGTCACCAAGCTCAAGTTCTGCCGCACCCATGTGCATCAGGTGCACGGGGCCCTGTCGATCGTTGGCCTGGACGGCATTACCCAGGTGACCGAGTCGTTGGAGAGCCTGCTCGAAGTGATCGAGGACGGCCGCAGGACAGCTGACGAACAGCCTGTGTCGGCGATTCGCCAGGCGATAACGGGTATTCGTGCTTATCTCGACGAGCTGATGGCCGGCGAGCCGAACCAGCCGCTGCGCCTGTTGCCGCTTTACCTCGGGCTGGCTCAGGCACGCGGTATTCCGACAGCACGGGCGAGCGACCTGTTCTTCCCTGATTTGTCGGTACGTCCGCCCAAGAGGGCGAACCCGGTTTCCAAGCTTGCGCCGGATGAACTGCATCGCTTGCTCAAGAACGAGCGCGCCCGCTATCAGAAAGGCCTGCTCTTCTGGCTGACCAAACCAGCTCAGGCGGAAACGGGACGCCAGCTGATGCTGGAGGCGCTGACCCATATCGAGGCCACCCAGGAAACCCAGGCCGCCCGTTCGTTCTGGTGGACTGCACTGGCTTTCATCGAATCCCTGAGGGATCCGGCGGTGAGTGCCGATGGTTCGGTTCGTCAGGTCAGCGCTCGTATCGATCAACAGATTCGCCGTTTGCTTGAAGGCTCGAACAGCCTGGCCGAACGCCTGATGCGCGAGGCCCTGTATCACGTCGCCCAGGCCAGCGCCGATGCGGGCGGGGTGGTTTCGCAGGTGCAGGCTAGTTTCGGCTTGCCGTCGCAACTGCCCAATCCGGAAGCGACGATCAGCGTACAGCCTCAGGATGCAGTGTTGCGTCGCCTGCGCGAAGTGCTGACCAGCATCGAGGAGCAATGGAACCGTCTTTGCTCGTCTGGCAGTGTGGCAGCGTTGCCGGCATTCGCCGAGCAGGTCCGGGGAATGGCGGCGATGACCGAGGAAATCGGCCAAACCGACCTGAAGCGTCTGGGGCAGGGCATGGCTGCCATCGCCAACTGGCTGACCGAAGATGCCTCGCGTTTTTGCGACAACGTGGCCATGGAAGTGGCTACTGCCATCCTGCTGCTGCAGAACGCCCAGGAAAGCTTCAAGCGTCTCGGTACGGATTTCGCACAACAGGTCGACCACATGGTGGCTCGCCTGTATGCCTGCATTGCTGGCAAACCGGCCGCCGACGAAGCCGTTCCGCTGCTCGACGAAATGACCCGGCGGGCACAGGAAAGGCTGCTGATCAGCCAGGTTGCCCGTGAAATACAGAACAACCTGGCCCAAGTCGAGCAGGCGCTGGATGCCTTCTTCCGCGATCCGTCGACCGAACACGACCTGACTGTCCTCGATGGCCCGCTGAAGCAGACGGCGGGCGCCCTCGCCATGCTCGGCCATATGCCGGCGGCCGCCAGTGTCACGGACTGCACCGAGCAGATCCATCGCCTGATTCAGCCTGGTGTGACGCCTGCGCCGGAGTCGTTCGAGCAGATCGCCCATCAACTGTCGACCCTCGGTTTCTTTGTCGATGCATTGCCTAGTGGCGAGTCGGATTTCGACGCGTTTGTCGCCCGGCTGCAGGGAAAGACAAGCGAGGCAGCAGAGGATGATGAGTCCATTGCCGCACCGGAGGCGACCGCCAGTGTCGAGTCGGAACTGGCTCGTCAAACACGTGACACCCAGGCCCTGGTCGAGGCCCTGAAAGAGGCACCGCAGGACGAGCGCCTGCAGGAAGAACTCAAGCAGAATCTCAAGGCCATCCAGCAGGATGCCGATCTGGTGGCCAACCACGCCTTGGGCGAAAGCGCCAAGGCGGCGCTGGAGGCCCTGAAGACCGGTGATCTGGGAAGCGGCCAGGTGGATGCCGCATTGGCGGCATTGACGCCGCAGGCCCCGGAAGTTCTTCTGCCGTCGGCGGAAACACAACAGTTGGCGGAATCGACGCACGAAGAAATCGACGCCGAGTTGCTGTCGATCTTCCTGGAAGAGGCGCACGAGGTCCTGCAAACAATGGGCGACCAGAGGGCCTTGCTGGTGGCCGATCCGCACAATACCGAGGCCCTCACCACCATTCGCCGCAATACCCATACGCTGAAGGGCAGTGGGCGCATGGTCGGCCTGAACGAGCTTGGCGAAGCGGCCTGGGAACTGGAGCAGACACTCAATCTCTGGTTGCGCCAGGACCAGTGGGCAACGCCGGAACTGATGCAGTTGATCGAGGATGAGCACACGCTGTTCTCGACCTGGGTGCATCATCTGGAAAGCGGTCAGGGGCATGCCCCCGATCCGTCTGCCCTGGTTGCGCTGGCGGGCCGTTTGCGTGGCGTCGAGCCACTGGCCGTACCGCTTGCCGCAAACGTAGAGCCGCTTCCTGTTATGGAGCCGCCAGTCGAACCGGTCATCGAAGAGATCGCGGCAACGGAAGCCATTTCCTTTGAGCCAATCGAACTCGAGATCACGCCTCCGGCGGCCGTCGAGGTACCTGAGCCGGTACCGTCGATTGATGATTTCGAGCTGTCCTTCCCGGAAGAATTCCCGGCGCAGTCGGAAGAGGCCGCTGTCGAGCCGCTGGCCTCCGTTCCGGAAGAAGTGGCGATCCCGTTCGTCGAGCCGTCTGAACAGCCGGCCGGCGAGACTGTCGAGAGCGAGTTGCCGGCGAGCGTGACGGCCTCGCCGACGCTGTACGATATTTTCCGCGAAGAGGCGCGTGGCCACCTGCAGACCCTGGTCGAAAGCTATGGTGTGCTGGAAGCGGACCCCTCGGGGCCCACCACTTTTGCCATGACGCGCGCCGCCCATACCTTGGCCGGCATTGCGGCAACGGTCGGCCTGATGCCGATACACCATCTGGCGCTTGCGCTTGAACATGCGCTGCTGCGCCGCGATGGGGCCGCCCATCCGGCCAGCATCGAAGGCCTGGAAACCGTGCGTCAGAGCATCATCACGCTCGAAGACATGTTTGAAAGCCTGGGCCGCCAGGAGGCCCCGGTCGAGCAGCCGCAACTCATTTCAGCACTGGACGATATCTACTATCCGGCGCCCGTCCCCGAAGAGCTTGCCGAGCCGGTCAGCGCCGAGATCATTCAATTGCCCGGTGCGCTGAGCAGTACGCCGGAGGCGGAATCCCCAGTCGAGCCAGCGGCACCGGTGGTCCAGGCAGCAGCCCTGCCGCAGCTGAACGATGAGCTCGACGAACAGTTGTTGCCAATCTTCCTGGAGGAAGCGGTCGATCTCACCCGGGATATGACCAACCAGCTCCGTGCCTGGCGTGCAGATCCGGCCAGCGGTACGGCCTCGCATGCCATTGCCCGCCTGCTCCACACCTTCAAGGGCAGTGCCCGAATGGCGGGGGCGATGAACCTGGGCGAAGCCACGCACATGCTGGAGGCCCGCGTCGAGGAGGGCATGCGGGCCGGCCCGGCGTCTTCTGCGTTCATTGATGAAATCGAGTCCGGTTGCGACATGCTGGCGCAGGCTGTCGAGCGTTTGCGTGAGGGGCCGCCGGAGCCGCTCGCGGTCGAGGTGTCGCCAGGCGGTGAAGCCTTTGCCCCGGTGGCTATCGCCCCGGCCTTGGCGACGGCCACTGGCGAGGCTGAAGCGGAGACCGATGCAGCAGGCCAGCGTGCCACATTGCGGGTACGTGCCGACCTGGTCGACCGCCTGGTTAACGAGGCCGGTGAATTGTCCATCGCCCGGGCCCGAATCGAAGGCGAAATGCGTAGCCTCAAGGGCTCGTTGCTCGAATTGACGGAAAACGTGATTCGTCTGCGCCGCCAGTTGCGCGAAATCGAAATCCAGGCTGAAACCCAGATTCAGGCCAAGGTGGCGCACACCCCCGGCGGCGAGGTGGACTTCGACCCGCTGGAACTGGACCGCTTTACCCGCTTCCAGGAATTGACCCGTTTCATGGCCGAGTCGGTCAACGACGTGGCGACGGTCCAGCAGAACCTGTTGAAAAACCTGGACGACGCCAATGCGGCGATTCTTGCCCAGTCGCGCCTGAACCGCAGCCTGCAGCAGGAACTGATGGGCGTGCGCATGCTGCCCTTCGCCAGCCAGACCGAACGCCTGTTCCGGATCGTTCGCCAGACGGCCAAGGAGATGGGCAAGCGTGCCAACCTCGACATCATTGGCGGCCAGGTCGATATCGACCGTTCGGTGCTCGACAAGATGCTGGCGCCGATCGAGCACATGTTGCGCAATGCCGTTGCCCACGGTATCGAGGATCGCGACTACCGCGTTGCGGTGGGCAAGCCGGAAGTCGGCGAAATCACTGTCAAGCTAGTTCAGGAAGGCAACGAAATCATCCTGTCCATGTCGGACGACGGCAAAGGCCTGGACAAGGAACGTATCCGGGCCCGTGCCGAGGCCATGGGCCTGTTGCAGCCAGGGCAAGCGGCTGACGATGCGACGCTCTACGACTTCATCTTCCAGCCTGGTTTCTCGACAGCGACCGAGCTGACGCAACTGGCCGGCCGTGGTGTCGGCATGGACGTGGTGAAGACCGAGGTCAGTGAACTGGGCGGCCGTATCGAAATCGTTTCGGAGGCTGGCAAGGGAACGACCTTCCGCCTCTACCTGCCGCTGACCCTGGCGGTCACGCAGACCTTGCTCGTCCGCGTCGGCAATGCCCTGTATGCCATCCCGTCGACCATGATCGAACAGGTCATGGAAATGAAGGAAAAGGCGCTGACTGCCATGCGGGAGCAAGGCGAGGTCGAGTGGCAGGGCAATCGCTACCCCTTCCACTTCCTGCCGCACCTGCTCGGCGATGCCGAGGCGATGCCCGAGGCCCATCGCCAATACTGGGTTTTGTTGCTGCGCTCCGGCTCGCAACGGGTTGCCGTGCTGGTCGATGAGCTGAAGGGCAACCAGGAAGTCGTTGTCAAGAACATCGGGGCCCAGATGGCACGGGTGGTCGGTATTGCCGGGGCAACCGTGCTCGGCGATGGCAAGGTCGTGTTGATCCTCAATCCGGTCGCACTGGCCAGCCGGACGCCGGTCGCCACTGTTCAGTCGGCCATCCCGGTGGTGCCGGAACCAGCAGCGACGGCAGTCGAAAGCCTGCCGACGGTGATGGTGGTCGACGACTCGCTGACCGTGCGCAAGATCACCAGCCGCCTGTTGATGCGTGAGGGCTACCAGGTCGTTCTGGCCAAGGATGGCGTCGATGCGCTGGAACAGTTGATCGAGGTGATGCCGGACGTGATCCTGTCCGATATCGAAATGCCGCGCATGGATGGCTTCGACCTCGTGCGCAATATCCGCGCCGATGAGCGCCTGCGCAGCCTGCCGGTCATCATGATCACCTCGCGGACAGCCGACAAGCATCGCAATTACGCGCTGGAAATCGGGGCCAATCATTACCTCGGCAAACCCTACGACGAAGTGGAGTTGCTCGATCTGGTCGCCGGATACACCCGGGCCAGGCGCCAGCACTAACCTGGACCTGCCCGGCCATGATGATTCCCGCTGCGGCGGGAATCGTCGTTTACGCCCGCCTATCCTGTTTTCTTGACCACCGCGTAGCGCGCCAGTGTTTCTGCGCGGGCCTCGGCATGATCGACAATCGGCCCCGGATAGTGACGGCCGATGATGACGCCGAGCGCTTCCTGCTCGATGCGCCCCATCAGCCAGGGAGCATGGATGTATTTGTTCGGCACGGCGGCCAGTTCCGGTACGTAGCGCCGGATGAACTTGCCTTCTGGGTCGAATTTTTCCGACTGGGTGACCGGGTTGAAGATGCGGAAATAAGGCTGCGCGTCGCAACCGCTGGACGATGCCCACTGCCAGCCGCCATTGTTGGCCGACAGGTCGAAGTCGTTGAGTTCCCAGGCAAAGTAGCGCTCGCCGAGGCGCCAGTCGAGGCCGAGATCCTTGGTCAGGAAGGAGGCGACGACCATGCGCAGCCGGTTGTGCATCCAGCCGCTATGGTTGAGCTGGCGCATCGCCGCATCGACCAGCGGATAGCCGGTGCACCCTTCCTGCCAGGCGGCGAGCCAATCGGGCCGCTCGGCCCAGCGGATCGCATCGTATTCCGGCTTGAAGGCATGGCTGACGACCCGCGGGAAGTGGTCGAGGATCATGAAATAGAAATCGCGCCAGATCAGCTCGTTGAGCCAGGTCGTCGACTCCTCGGCGATGGCGCTGCGTACCAGTTCGCGTATCGAGATGGTGCCGAAACGCAAATGAACGGACAGGTAGGAGACACCCTTGATGGCGGGAAAGTCGCGCAGGGCGCCATAGCGTGCCATGCGCCCGTTGCGGAATTCTTCCCACAGCGCCCGGGCGCCCGACATTCCGGGGCGGATACCCAGTTGCTCCAGGTCGGTCGGTGCGAAGCCGATCTGGTCGAGACGGGGTACCGCCGCTGAGGCACAGGGCGCCAGCTTGCCGCGCCATGACCATTCGGCGTAGTCGGCGCTGGTCAGGCGTTTCAGCCAGGCATTCTTGTACGGGGTGAAGACGGAAAACGGTCGCCCGGCCTGGGTCAGCACGTCATCGCCATCGAAGATCGCCTGGTCCTTGCGGGTGTGGAAGGCGATGCCCAGCGCCTCCAGGTTCTCGGCCACGGCGGCATCGCGGGCCTTGGCGGCCGGCTCGTAATCGCGGTTGGCGTAAACGCTGGCAACGCCGAGTTCGCGGGCGAGGTTGGGAATTTCCTCGCTGGCCCGGCCATAACGGACGATCAGGCCGCCGCCCCGGGCGCGCAGGGCGGCATCGAGCTCGACCAGGGATTCGCGGATGAATTGCACGCGTCGGTCCTGGCGGCTGGGCAGCGCGTCGAGGATGTCGGTATCGAAGATGAAGGCGCAATGGACCTCGCGGGCATTGCTCAGGGCCGCGCTGAGAGCGGCGTGGTCGTGGTCGCGCAGATCGCGGCGGAACCAGACCAGGGCTTTTTCTTGGTTCATGGTTGGTTTGTACCTCCCCGGCGATTAAAATTCCAGTCATGGACAACGTCAACCTGACCGACCACTTCCTGATTGCCATGCCGGCTCTGGAAGACCCCTATTTCTCCAACGCCCTCGTTTACGTTTGCGAACATAACGAGAACGGGGCCTTGGGTATCATCGTCAATCGTCCGATCGACCTGAATTTGGCTGGCTTGTTCGACAAAATCGACATCAAGCTGGAGGCCGATGCCCTGGCCGACCTGCCGGTCTATTTCGGCGGCCCCGTCCAGCTCGATCGCGGTTTCGTGCTGCACCGCCCGGTCGGCCACTGGCAATCGACCCTGGCGGTGAACGGTGATGTCGGCCTGACCAGTTCGCGTGATGTCCTGTCATCTGTCGGCAAGGAGGGCCTGCCCAGCGAAATCCTGGTTTCACTCGGCTACGCCGGCTGGGATGCCGGCCAGCTGGAGGAGGAACTGGCCCAGAATTCCTGGCTGACGGTGCCGGCCAAGGCCAGCATCCTCTTTGAATTGCCGCCGGAAGAGCGCCTGCCGGCGGCCATGCAGAAGCTGGGTGTCAGCTTTACCCAGCTCTCCGACGTCGCGGGGCATGCCTGACCCCGTGGGCACGGTCCTGGCATTCGACTTTGGCGAAAAACGCATTGGCGTCGCCACCGGCGAAACCCTGCTCGGCAGCGCTCATCCGCTGACTGTCATCCACGCCGAATCGAACGACGACCGCTTTGCCGTCATCGGCAAGCTGATTGCCGAATGGCAGCCGGAGCACCTGGTGGTTGGCCTGCCGACGCACGCCGATGGCACGCCGCATGAAATGACCCGCCTGGCGACCAAATTCGGCGAGCGACTGGTCCGGCGTTTCAACCTGCCCGTTTCCTATGCCGACGAACGCCTGACCTCGCTCGACGCCGAGGCCCGCCTGCGGGAAACCGGCCGCAACAGCAAATCCGCCAAGCCGCTGCTCGACGCGGTGGCGGCGCAACTCATCCTTCAAACCTGGTTCGAAAGTGCGCAGCATGTCATCCCTACCCAACCCTCTGCCTGATGCCGAGGCGCAGTGTCGCCAGCTGGCCGACCTGATTCGTCCGCAACTCTCGAAGAACCCGGCGCTGGTCGGCATCTACAGCGGTGGCGCCTGGATCGCCGAGCGCCTCAAGGAACTGCTCGGCCTGACCGAGGAGGTCGGCCTGATCGACGTTTCCTTCTACCGCGACGATTTCTCCGAGAAGGGCCTGCACCCGCAGTGCCGGCCGACCGTGATTCCCTTCGATGTCGAAGGCCGCCACATCATCCTGGTCGATGACGTGCTCTACACCGGCCGCACGACGCGGGCGGCGATCAACGAACTGTTCGACTACGGTCGCCCGGCTGCCGTCGAACTCGCCGTGCTGGCCGACCGTGGCGGGCGCGAACTGCCGGTCGCGGCCACCTACGGTACCTGGGATGTGGCGCTCGACGAAGGCCAGAGCCTGGTGCTCGAATGCAAGGATGACGCTCAACTCGCCTGGAGGCTGGAACATGCATAACCCGCAGTTGAACAAGAACGGCGAACTCGCCCATCTGCTGTCCATCGAAGGCCTGCCCAAGGCCATCCTGAACCAGATCCTCGATACCGCCGAGTCCTTCATGGAAGTCTCGGCGCGCGAGGTCAAGAAGGTGCCGCTGCTGCGCGGCAAGAGCGTCTTCAACCTGTTTTTCGAGAACTCGACGCGCACCCGCACCACCTTCGAGATTGCCGCCAAGCGTTTGAGCGCCGACGTCATCAACCTCGACATCAACAAGTCGTCGACGGCCAAGGGCGAGACCTTGCTCGATACCATCGACAACCTGTGCGCCATGCACGCCAACCTGTTCGTCGTGCGCCATGCGTCGAGCGGGGCGCCCTACCTGATTGCCGAGCACCTGCAGCGTACCGGTCGCGACGACATCCACGTCGTCAATGCCGGCGATGGCCGGCATGCCCACCCGACGCAGGGCCTGCTCGACATGTACACCATCCGTCACTACAAGAAGGACTTCACGCAACTGCGGGTGGCCATCGTCGGTGACATCCTGCACTCCCGTGTCGCCCGCTCCGACATCCATGCGCTGACCTCGCTCGGCGTGCCGGAAGTGCGCGCCATCGGCCCGGAAACGCTGTTGCCGAAGTACATGGACAAGCTCGGCGTGCATGTCTTCCACGACATGAACGAAGGCCTCAAGGATTGCGACGTGATCATCATGCTGCGCCTGCAGAACGAGCGCATGAACGGCGCCCTGCTGCCCTCGGCCGGCGAGTACTTCCGCCACTATGGCCTGACGCCGCAGAAGCTGGCACTGGCCAAGCCGGATGCCATCGTGATGCACCCGGGGCCGATGAACCGGGGCGTCGAAATCCATTCCGCCGTGGCCGACGGCGCGCAAGCGGTGATCCTGCCGCAGGTCACCTTCGGCATTGCGGTTCGCATGGCCGTCATGAGCATCGTTGCGGGGAACTGAACATGAATATAGAAATCAAGAACGGCCGCGTCATTGATCCGAAGCACGGGGTCGACCAGCGCGACACCTCCCTGTTCGTCGCCGAAGGCACGGTCATCGGCATCGGCGCGACGCCGGCCGGCTTTGTCGCCGATCAGACCATCGATGCGACCGGCTGTGTCGTCTGCCCCGGCCTGATCGACCTCGGCGCCCGCCTCAATTCCATCGAGGCCGAACTGGCGGCGGCGGTTGCCGGCGGCGTGACCAGCGTCGTCGTGCCGCCGGATGCCGATCCCCCGCTCGATGAGCCGGAACTGGCCGACCGCCTGGTGCATCGCGGCGATGAAATCGGCAAGGCCCGCGTGTTGCCGCTCGGCGCCCTGACGCTCGGCCTCAAGGGCGAGCGCCTGGCTGAACTGGCCGGTCTGAAGAAGGCCGGTTGCGTTGCCTTCTCGCAGGCCAACAAGACGGTGGTCGATACCGAGGCCCTGCTGCGCGCCATGGAGTACGCCGCCACCTTCGATTTCGCCGTCTGGCTGCAGCCGCAGGACTACTGGCTGTCGCGCAACGGCATTGCGCACGAGGGCGAGGTGGCCAGCCGTCTTGGTCTGGCCGGCATCCCGGTCGCCGCCGAAACCATCGCCATCGGCACCATCATCCAGTTGGTGCGGATCACCGACTGCCGTGTGCACCTGACCCGTATCTCGTCGGCCGCCGGCATGCAACTGGTGCATCGCGCCCAGCACGACGGGCTGCCGATCACCTGCGACGTTGGCGTGCATCACCTGCTGCTCACCGAAAACGATATCGGCTACTTCAATCCGCACGCCCGTTTCTGCCCGCCGCTGCGTGCCCAGGAAGATCGTCAGGCCTTGTCGGATTCCGTTGCTGCCGGCTGGGCTGCCATCTGTTCCGACCATACGCCAGTCGGTGCCGACGACAAGCTGCTGCCCTTCGGCGAAGCCAAGCCGGGTGCTACCGGCCTTGAAGTGCTGCTGCCGCTGACCCTGAAATGGGCCGAGGCGGCGCAGGTCGACCTGCCGACCGCACTGGCCCGCATTACCGCCATGCCCGCCCGTATCCTCGGCTCGTCCGCGGGCTGCCTGGCGATCGGCACGAATGCCGACATCTGCGTCTTCGATCCGGCAGCGAGCTGGCAACTGACGCCGGAAGCCCTGAAGAGCCGCGGCAAGAACTCCCCCTGGCAGGGTTACATGATGAGCGGCCAGATCAGGGCGACGCTGGTCGGCGGACGCGTGGTTTACCAGATGCGCCCATAATTCATATGGAATAAATTATTTCATTGGCATTAAAATGGAGCGGCTCCGCCGGCTTGTCCGGCGGGGCCGTTGTCTTTTGCAAACCAATAATTTTCCAATGAAGAGGAGCATCCGATGAAACGCCTGTTGAGCCTGATTCTTGTCCTGATTTCCAGCATCAGCCTGGCCTACGCTGCAGTGAACCTGAATACCGCCACCGTCGACGAGCTCGATGGTGTCAAGGGCATCGGCCCGAGCAAGGCCAAGGCCATTGTCGATCACCGCAGCAAGAATGGTCCCTTCAAATCGGTGGACGACCTGAAGGGAGTCAAGGGATTCGGTGAGAAGAGCGTGGCGCGCTTGCGTGGTGAACTGACCGTCGGCGAAGGCGGCGCCAAGGTTGCTGCGAAGAAATAAGCCCGTTCCGGAAGTGCAGGAAAAGCGGCTGCTTCGGCAGCCGCTGTTGCTTCAGCCGGCCAGTCCGGCAACGATCTCGGGGCGGGCACCGGCGACTTCCACTACCTTGCGCCGCGAGGTTTGCCCGCTCTTCAGACAGACCGCCGATTTGGGTAGCGCCAGCGTGTCGGCAATGAAGCGGATCAGCGCCTCGTTCGCCTTGCCATCCACCGGCGGGGCGGCCAGGCGGATTTTCAGCGCCTCGCCATGCAGCCCGGCGAATTCGGTTTTCTTGGCGCCGGGCTGAATGTGCAGGGTCAGCGTGATGCGGCCGTTGCCCGCCACGCGGAACCAGTCGCTCACAGGAACATCAGGACCACTTGCAGCAGCAGGATGGCGACCAGCGGCGACAGGTCGATGCCCGAAATCGTCGGCATGATGCGGCGAATCGGGTCGAGGACGGGCCGGGTGAGCTGGTAAGCCGGTGCGGCGAGCGGCGAGTACGGGTTGATCCACGACAGGACGGCCTGCAGGATCAAGGCGCCAATGAAAATATAGACGGCCAGGCGGAGCAGGGCGCGGATGGCAAACCACAGCACCATCAGGGCCAGCGTGCCGCCGTCGGTGTTGATGGATGGGCCGGCCAGGCCGAGCAGGATGCCGGAAAGCGCCAGCTGCACGCCGAGCGCGGCGAGCAGGCTGGCCCAGTCGAAACCGCCCAGGCCGGGGATGAAACGACGCAGCGGCTTGATTGCCCAGTTGGTCAATTTGACGACGAAGTCGCCGATCTGCCCGGCAAACGACACGCGCATCGCCTGCATCATGAAGCGGAGCAGGAAGAGCGTGCAGAAAAAACTGGCGACGGCGTCGAGCAGGAAAGTGATGGCCTGCATCAGCCGGCTCCGAGCAGCTTGCCGAGTTCCTGACCACGCGCCTCGGCCGCCTTGCAACCGGCGACGATGCCTTCCTTGACGCCTCGTTCGGCCATCACCTTGAGCGCGGCTTCGGTCGTGCCGCCCTTGGAGGTAACGCGCTCGCGCAGGATCGAAGCCGGCTCGCTCGATTGCGCAGCCAGCGCAGCTGCGCCCTGCACGGTTTCGATGGCCAGTTGGCGGCCCTGTTCCGGCGTGAAGCCGAGTTCGGCAGCAGCCTGTTGCAGGGCTTCGATGAACAGGAAGACATAGGCCGGGCCGCTGCCGGAAATGGCGGTCACGCCGTCGATCCTGGCTTCATCGTCGATCCACACCGTGGTGCCCACCGCCTTCAAGACGCGGTCAGCCGCAGCGCGCTGTTCGGCGGATACTTCCGGCAGGGCGCACAAGCCGGTAATGCCGGCGCCGATCAGGGCCGGCGTGTTGGGCATGCAGCGGACGATGGTGCGATGGCCGCCCAGCCAGCGCGACAGCGCAGCCATGTCGAGGCCGGCGGCGATGCTGATGACCAGTGCGTTGCCGAGCTTGTCGACGAGCGGAGCGACGGCTTCCTTCATCTGCTGCGGCTTGACGGCGAGGACCAGGATGTCCGGCGAAGCCGGAGCCGTCTCGGCACTGGCGTGGCAGATCACTCCATAAGACTCGCTCAGCTTGGTGCGCGCGTCGGCGCCGAGGTCGATCACGTCGATGTCGCTGGCCGCGAAGCCCTGCTTCACCATGCCGCCGATCAGGGCATTGGCCATGTTGCCGCCGCCGAGGAAAACAATTTTCATGCGTAGTTTCTTTCACCAAAAATGGCCGTGCCGATGCGGACGATGGTCGCACCTTCGGCAACGGCAGCTTCGAGATCGTGGGACATGCCCATGGAAAGGGTATCGAGCGGCAGGCCGGCGGCGCAAATCTGTTCCCTCAGTTCGCGCAGTTTGCGAAAGGGGATGCGCTGCGCCTGAAGGTCGTCGGTCGGCTCGGGAATCGCCATCAGGCCCCGCAACTGCAGGCCGGGCAGGGCGGCGACGGCACGGCACAGGGCGAGCGCCTCATCCGGGGCGCAGCCGCTCTTGCTCGCCTCGCCGGAAACATTGATCTGCACGCAGACCTGTAAAGGCGCCAGGTAGGCCGGGCGCTGCGCCGACAGCCGTTCGGCGATTTTCAGGCGGTCGATGGAGTGCACCCAGTCAAAGTGCTCGGCGACCGGCTTGGTCTTGTTGCTCTGCAGCGGACCGATGAAATGCCATTCCAGGTTGCGCCCCGAAACGGCGGCAATCTTGTCGATGCCTTCCTGGACATAGTTTTCGCCAAAGGCACGCTGGCCGGCTTCAGCGGCATCAAGCACGCAGGCCAGCGGCCAGGTCTTGCTGACGGCCAGCAGACGGACGGATTCGGGCGAACGGCCGACAGCCGCTGCTGCATTGGAAATCCGGGCCTGGACGGCTTGCAGGTTGTCGGCGATTGCGCTCATAATCCATTAGGAATTAACAACAATTCAAGTATACACGCGCGCCGAGGACGATCCGCATGGACATCACCGAACTGCTGGCCTTCAGTGTCAAGAACAAGGCCTCCGACCTTCACCTGTCTTCCGGCCTGCCGCCGATGATTCGCGTGCATGGCGACGTCCGCCGCATCAACCTGCCGGCGATGGAGCACAAGGATGTGCACGGCATGGTGTACGACATCATGAACGACGGCCAGCGCAAGATTTACGAAGAGACGCTGGAGTGCGACTTTTCCTTCGAGATTCCCAATCTGGCGCGTTTCCGGGTCAATGCCTTCAACCAGCAGCGCGGTGCCGGCGCCGTCTTCCGGACCATTCC
>JAEUOE010000179.1 GCA_016790885.1 Dechloromonas sp.
CGACTCGGTGACCCTGTACGGCTGCGATCCGGACGAGCGTCCGGACATCTACGGCAAGATCGGCAACTCCGGCGTGTCGATTGCCACCCTCGACGACATGAAGGTGCTCTACGACGGCTTTGACCTGGTCAATCCGACCACGTCGGTCTCGATGACCATCAATGGCCCGGCCCCGATCATTCTGGCCTGCTTCTTCAATACCGCCATCGACCAGCAGATGGCCAAGTTCGAGAAGGACAACGGTCGCCAGCCGACCGAGGATGAAGCCGAAAAAATCCGCGAATGGACGCTGAAGACCGTGCGCGGTACGGTACAGGCCGACATTTTGAAGGAAGACCAGGGGCAGAACACCTGCATTTTCAGCACCGAATTCGCCTTGAAGATGATGGGCGACATCCAGGAGTTTTTTGTGCACAACCAAGTGCAGAACTTCTACTCGGTGTCGATCTCCGGCTATCACATCGCCGAAGCCGGCGCCAACCCGATCAGCCAGCTGGCCTTCACGCTGTCCAACGGCTTCACCTACGTGGAAAGCTACCTGGCGCGCGGCATGCACATCGACGATTTCGCTCCGAACCTGAGCTTCTTCTTCTCCAACGGCATGGACCCGGAATACTCGGTGATCGGTCGCGTCGCCCGCCGCATCTGGGCAGTGGCGATGAAGAACAAGTACGGCGCCAACGAGCGCAGCCAGAAGCTGAAGTACCACATCCAGACTTCCGGCCGCTCGCTGCACGCCCAGGAAATGGACTTCAACGATATCCGTACCACGCGGCAGGCGCTGATCGCCATCTACGACAACTGCAACTCGCTGCACACCAATGCCTACGACGAGGCAATCACCACGCCGACCGAGGAATCGGTGCGCCGCGCCATGGCCATCCAGCTGATCATCAACCGCGAGTGGGGCGTTGCCAAGAACGAAAACCCGAACCAGGGTGCCTTCGTCATCGACGAACTGACCGATCTGGTTGAGGAGGCGGTGCTCAAGGAATTCGAAGCCATCGCCAGCCGCGGCGGCGTGCTGGGTGCCATGGAAACCGGCTACCAGCGCGGCAAGATCCAGGAAGAGTCGATGTACTACGAGCACAAGAAGCACGACGGCTCCTACCCGATCATCGGTGTCAATACCTTCCTCAATCCGAAGGGTATGGCCCAGCAGGAAATCGAACTGGCCCGCTCGACGGACGAGGAAAAGCAGTCGCAGATCAGCCGCCTGCGTGCCTTCCAGGCGCGCAACGCCGACCAGGCCCCGGCCATGCTGGAGAAGCTCAAGCAGACCGTGATCGAGGACGGCAACGTCTTCGCCGTGCTGGTCGATGCCGTCAAGTGCTGCTCGCTCGGCCAGATCAGCAGTGCGTTGTACGAAGTCGGCGGCCAGTACCGCCGTTCGATGTAAGGAATTCCTCAGCGGGAGAACAGCAACCCGGACCCGAAAGGGCGGAGGAGTAAAACGACGGCGAGGCCAAGTACCTCGCCGTTTTCATTGGGGCTTCCGTTCCTGGAGCGGAAGACCGGGCGGATGGCGCGATCAGAAAGGCATGGCAATCTTCACGCCAAGCGCATGGGTGGTGCTGTTGTTCGAGAACTGACCACTGTATTCCAGGCGAACGGTGGTGCCGGTCTTGCGCAGGATATCGACACCAATGGCCAGATCGGCGAAGGTTTTTTCGCTGCGGGTGGTGACCGTGAAAGGCTGAATGCCCGAGGGGGCGCCTTCCAGGCTGGCCGTGACCTGCCGCTCGTTGCTGCCGAGGAACTGGGTCATGCCGACGCGAACGAAGTGGCGGAGCAGGGTGCCTTCCCCGCCGACGCTGCTTTCCCCGCCGAACTCGATGGCCGGATGCAGCGACACGAAGGTGTCGCTGGCCTTCTCGACGCGGAGATTGGCGCCGCCGGCCCCGCTCTCCTCGTAGGCATCGCGTGATACGTAGGAAACGCCCAGCCCCAGCATCGGGCGGATATAGGCATTGTCGCTGGCCATGATGTCGTGGCTGACCCGGCCGTGCAGGGCGCCGGACCACAGGGTCGGCCTGGCCTGGGCGTAGGTGCCCGGGGCGACGAGGTCGACCAGGCGCCGGGTGTTGTAGTGGCCGTAGCCGGCACTGAACGACAGCGACAGGCGGGTGGCGTCATAGCGTTGCTTGAGGATCAAGCCACCCTCGAAGCGTTCGCCATTGACGTCGGAAAAGATCGAGTTGAGCGCCGATTGCTGGTAGGAGGCGCCAAAGCCGAGGTGCAGGTTGTCACGCACTGCCTTCTGGATGCCGCCGGCCATCGTCACCACATCCTGCCGGTAACCCGGGTTCTGATCGTTCCGTTCCTGGTCGCGGATGCTGCCGCCGAGGCGAATCCAGCTGCACTCGCCTTCGCGGATGAAGCGATAGTCGCCATCACGCTGGCGGCAACTGTGCATCGCGTCGTTGAATTCCAGGCTCGATGTGGTTGCTGCCGTCGTGATCGTACCCAGCGCGCCCGGGCCGAGCTTTTCGTAGGCCATTTGCAGCCGTGCCGCGTCCGGCATGCCGACCAGGGCGGCGATATACGGTGCCAGGCTGCCTGAGCCGCCGGCCGCCAGGATCGCGTTGAGGTGGGCGCCGATTTGCTGGTTGTTGGCGCCCAGCGAAGCCGGTGCGAAATCGACCTGGCTGGAGATGGCCACTTCGTTGCTGCTCGGGTAGATCAAGGCGTAGCTGACAATTGGTGAAGGCGGTGCAATCAGGGTGAGGCCATTGGGAACGGCTCCGCCCGCGGCCGACAGGACGACACGTTGCGAGTTGCCGATCCGGGTCGCCCCGGTGTCGATCGGCGTTACCCGGATGCTGCCGCCCAGCTGGGCGCTGCCCGTCACGTCGAGGCGGTCGCTGCTTCTGCCCGCCAGGCTGAGATCGACGTTGTAGGTGCCGCCGGCGTTCTGCTGCAGATTGCCCGTCAGCAAGGTGGTCTGTGCCACGCCGACGCCGCCCGGCGAGAGCGTGCCATCGTTGGTGAAGCTGCGGCCGGCGCCGATCATGATGTTGGCCAGGGAGTTGAAGGTCGCTCCGGCCAAATTGCTGATTGCGTTGCTGCCTGCACCGAGATCGACGTTGCCGGTCAGCGTGCCGTGGTTGCTGAGTGTTTCCGCAGCGGAACCGCCGGTGATTGCGATACCGCTCAACGCAGATACCGTGCCCTTGTTCGTGATGGTGTTGTTGGCGCCATTCAGAACCATGATGCCGACGCCCGTGCCGCTGCCGCCGGTGACCGAGCCCGCATCGACGTTGATGATCACGTCGCCGTTACCCGCCGTCCCGAGGCTTTGTGCCACGATGGCGTGGGCATTCCCGCCGCCGGTGCTGATGCGGCCGTCGGTGGTGACCGTGACGGTTCCCGCCAAGCCGCTGTAGTTGCTGCCATTCAGCGTTCCGGTCGTGCCGGCGATACTCTGCGCAACGATCCCGTGCGCTTTCGAGCCTGTCGTTTCGATATCGCCCAGATGATGGATCGTCACGCTACCGCTCGCCCCCATGCCCCCGGCGCTGCCGGCAAAGCGGATGCCATTGTTGGTGACAGTGACCGGTCCGAAGTTGAAACCGGTGCCGATGCTGCCGCCCAGGCCACCCCCGCCGCCGATGCTCTGGGCCAGGATGCCAATGGCGCCGCTACCGCTCGTCAGGATCTTGCCGGTGGTGTGGATGCTGACCGCATCGCCGTCACCGCCATTGCCACCGCCCTGCGCCCAGCCAAAGTTCATCTGGCCAAAGGTGTCGATGCCACTATCCATGTTGCCGCCATAGCCGCCACCACCGCCGATGCTCTGGGCCAGCACGCCGTGCGCGGCGACGCCGCTGGTCGCGATGTCGCCAGTCTGCGTCACCGTGACCATGCCGCCGTTGCCGGCCGCGCCACCGCGACCGCCGACACCGATTTCGCCGTCTTCACCGACGGCTCCCGTACCGCCCAGCCCACCGCCGCCGCCGATGCTTTGGGCGACGATGGCGATCGAGCCGGCACCGCTTGTCGTGATGCTGCCCGTATTCTCGACATTGACCAGCTTGCCGCTACCGCTGGCACCGCCCGAGCCGCCTACCATGATGTGCAGGTCGCCTTCGCTTTCGATGGGGAGTAGCTCGAGATACTGCTCGGTCTCTTCGGAGACGCCAAAGTCCTTCCAGTCCAGACCGTGATAGCCGCCACCGCCGATGCCGCCACCGCCGCCGATGCTTTGCGCCAGAATGCCGTAGGCGTCGGCGCCGCGCGTGACGATACGCTGATGATTGTAGATATTGACGGTGCCGCCATCCGCCGCAGTGCCGCCACTACCGCCGACACTCAGCGTCGCGCCGACACTGATGCTCATGGGGTCGGGGAGTTCGGGTTGCTCCGGTCCCCAGTTCGAAGGATCGATGCTGAGGATCATCGAACGGGCATCCCCACCTGTGCCACCGCCGCCACCGATACTCTGGGCAAAAATGCCATGCGAGCCGATGCCGAAGGTGTCGATGAACCGGTTGTTGGTGACTACCACTGCCCCGCCGGTCTGGCCGCTGCCGCCACTGCCGCCGATGGCCATCGCGAAGTCGACCTTGACCTCGAGCTGCTTGCTGACCTCTTCGTCACTGGCCCCCTCGGGCATCGAGATGTTGGCCGTCGCCGCGATGCTCTTGCCACCGTCGCCGCCACCACCACCGACGCTTTGCGCAAAGATGGCATGCGAGAAATCGCCTTCAGTCGTTATCTGTCCGTTGTTGGTGACGTTGACCGTGCCGCCTTTGCCACCCGTGCCGCCGGAGCCGCCCAGGGCGAGCGCGATGTTGATGCTGCCGGTCGGGTATTCGTCCGGGATCGGAATCAGGCTGCTGAAGTTGGCCATTACCGAGCCGCTCGCGCCGCCGGAACCGCCGCCACCGCCAATACTCTGCGCCTTGATGCCGTAGGCGTATTCGCCTTGCGTATCGATGCTGCCGCTATTGGTTACATTGACCGTGCCGCCGTACTTGCCTTCGCCGCCATCGCCGCCCATGCTCAGTGACAGGCCGCCAAAGGCCGAGACGCCACCGGTGACGCTCAGTCCCCCGGTGCCACCGCCCCCGCCGATGCTCTGCGCGAAGATGCCGTGGCTTTGCTCGCCCTTGGTGAAGATGCTGCTGCCGGAATAAACATTGACCTCGCCGCCGTAGCCGCCACTGCCGCCGTTGCGGCCGAAGCCGAAAACCATGGCCGCCGGTCCCAGGAGCGAGCTGGCGATGGTCGTGCCGGCAGCGCCGCCGCTGCCGCCGATACTCTGGGCCAGGATGCCATAGGAGCGATCGCCCTTGGTCAGCAAGATGCCGCCGGTTGGACTGCCCTCGGTGCCGATATTGACCGTGTTGCCATGGCTGCCGCCGCCACCGGCGCCGCCGATTGCCACATTCGGACTGATTCCCGCGCCGATATTGCCTGAAAAGCTGAACCCGCCGGCGCCGCCGCTGCCGCCGATACTTTGGGCGACCAGGGCATGGGCATCCGCCTCTTCCGTGGTGATGTCGCTGGCGGTCTGCACCGATACGATGCCGCCGTGGTTGCCGCTGCCGCCGCTGCCGCCAATCGAGACTTGGGCGGTGATGCCGGCACCGACCGGGCCGCTGCCGATGCTGGCGCTGATGGCGAAGCCCCCTTCGCCGCCGGCCCCGCCGATGCTTTGGGCCAGGATTCCGTGCGAACCGATGCCGTAGGTGTGGATGCTTCCGGAGAGCGGGTCCTCGACCGTGCCGACGAGAACATTCTTGCCGATACCGCCGCCGCCGCCGGTTCCTCCGAGGCTCAGGGTCAGGCCACTGCTCTCGACTGAGGAGGAAATGGCGAATCCGCCGGAACCGCCGCCGCCGCCGACACTCTGGGCGAAAATGCCATAGGCGTTGGCACCCTTGGTGGTGATATCGCCTGCTGTCTTTATCGTGACATCGTCGGCGTCACCGCCCCGGGCGCCACTACCGCCGATGCTGATGGTGGCGCTGATCTCGGTGCCGACGGAGATGGCGAAACCGCCGTTGCCGCCGCCGCCGCCGACACTCTGGGCAAAAATGGCGTGCGAACGGTCGCCATCAGTCGTGATCTGGCTACCGTTCAGCGCGGTGACATTGACTGCCTTGCCATCGCCGCCAACCGCCCCCTGGCCGCCTATCGCGACAGGCACGCCGGCCCCGATGCTGACTGCGCTGCCGCCCGAACCGCCGCCGCCGCCAATGCTTTGCGCGAAGATGCCATACGATTCATTGGCGCGGGTGTACAGCGTGCCGCCATTCGTGACGTTGACGACGTCGGCATCGCCGCCGCCGCCGCCGCTGCCGCCAATCGTCACCAAACCGGTGGAACTGCCGCCGTTGCCGCCGCCGCCGCCGATGCTCTGGGCAAAAATGGCATGCGACTGGATGCCGTAGGTGCTGATCGTGCCGCGATTGATGACATCGACCTTGCCGCCATTACTGGTGGCGCTGCCGTTGCCGCCGATACTGACCAGGCCGGAGACACCGCCCCCATCACCGCCGCCACCGCCGACGCTTTGCGCGAAAATGCCGTGAGCGTATTTTGCATGGTTCAATCCGGCGATCGCGTTACCGGTCGTGATGCTGCCATCGTTCTCGACACGAACCTGCTCGCCGGCACCGCCGGCCGCACCCCCGCCGCCGAGACTGACAAACAGGCCGAATTCACCGCCGCCGCTGCCGCCGCCCCCGCCGATGCTCTGCGCCAGGATGCCGTGGCTGTAGAGGTTGTTGGTGCTCACGTTGCCGCTGGCCAGGTTGTAGACCGAAACCTGGCCGCCATCGCCGCCAGTCGAGCCGCTGGCACCGTAGGACCAGAAAAGGGCCCAACTGGTACCGCCCTGGCCGCCAAAGCCACCGACGCTTTGGCCGTAGAGGCCATAGGCATGGCTGCCGCTGGTGCTGATGTCGCCAGCGCTGCGCAGCACGACCGTATTGCCGACACCGGCCACGCCGCCGACGCCGGGATCGCCGCTGGATCCGCCATTGCCGCCCAGGCCGCCATTGCCGCCCAGGCTCTTGGCCCAGATGCCGTGCGCCAGGTCGCCTGTCGTGGTGATGTCCCAGTTGCCATCGACGGTGACCAGCCCACCCTGGCCGCCCAAGCCGCCATTGCCGCCATCCATAGCACCTTTGGCGCTGCCCCCGCCGCCGCCTGCGCCACCGATGCTGATCGCTACGATACCCGTCGCGTACTTCCCGCTGGTGGCGATTGTGGCGTCGCCGGTCACTTCAATGTCGCCGCCAACGCCGCCCGTGCCGCCGGACTGACCGTAACGGACAGCACTGTTGCCACCGCCGCTCCCGCCAACGCCACCGTCGCTCATGGCGACGATGCCACTGGATTTTTCACTGGTCGTCGTGATCGTACCGCGGGCGTTCACAGTGACGTCGCCGGCGTTGCTGCCATTGCCGCCGGCGCCGGCCGAGTGGCTGATGTTGCCTTCCCGCCCGGCGACACCGGCGCCGCCCTGGCTGTAGCCGTAGATGCCATACGAGGCGATCCCCGTCGTCTTCAGCCAGCCGTCGCTGGTCATGCGCACACTGTTGCCGCCGCCGCCGGCTTCGGCCTTGTTCAGCAAACCCGTCACGTAGGCCTTGAGATCCGGAAAGACAGTGGGTGTCGTGCTATCCAACGGCTTGCCGCTGACGCCGAAGGTATCGAAACTGGCTTCGACGCTCTGGCCAACCGTTGCGCCATCACGTTGCAGCGTGATCAGCAACTGCGCATCGTCAGTCTGCGTGTTGCCGGCCCGGTTACCCTCGACGCTGTAGTTGACGCCAATGTACAGCGGGCCGGTCAGGGCGGCGTGGGCCGTCAACTCGTCGGCGCTGTAGCTGACTTCGTAGCGGCCATCCTGGTAAATCTTGACGGTGCCATGCAGGATGGGATTGTTGCTGCCATCGCGCAGCACATTGCCGTTCGCATCGAGCAGGTAGCCGCGCACCGTGACGCTACCGCCGCTGAAGGCGGCCTCTGCGCCGCTGGCGTTCAGAACCCGGCTGACCGTGAAGGTGAAGCCCGTTTCGCTGAAGTCGCGCAGCTTGGCCAGTACGCTCTCGGAATAGCCAGAGCCGCTGCTGTAGCCGGCAACGGCAGGCGCGCCGGCGCCGGTGGTCAGGATGCCTGGCGTCAGGGTTGCTGCGTCGAAGCGGGTGGTGAAGGCATTGATGCGCACTTCGCCACCGGCGACCGCCGGGTTGGCGCCGATCAAGGGGACGTTCAGGAAAGCATCGTCGGCGGGCGGGGTGGTCGAAATGCCGCGCGAGGCCGCGAAGATGCCCGGCGTCCCCTGGCCGCCCGTTGTGATGGACAAACGCCGTTCACTATCGCCGGCGGTGATCCAGGTGTTCTGGCCGTTCGTACTGCTCAGGCCGATGCCGCTGGTGCCGATGGCACTGGTCGTGATCGGCTGGGTGAGATTCTGGATGACCAGGGCATTGGGGGGTGTTGCCACGACGTTGACGCCTTGGGACTGATTGCCTTCACAGGTCAGTGTGCTGCTGCCGTTGCTTGCCGTGCAGTTGTCCGGACCGGCCATTGCGCCAGGAACAAAAAGTGCCGAAATGGCCATGGCAAGAAAGCCCCGATTGGCCCGGGGAATGAAAAGAGCATTCATGGCATCTCCCTGATCCTGCGTCAGCAGTGTTTTGGTATCTGATTTGAATATAGACGCCGAAAGCAGAATGCATAGTCTTTTTTGGTCCTAAGTTACTGTATTTGAATTGATTTTGACGTTGTTGCCGGGTTTGGATGAAAAGCCTTCCCGAGTCGGTTTTGTTAAGCTATTTGTCGTATTTATCGTTTTCTTGCCCGCGCCTTTATCCCTTCGGTGAATTGCCGCAAAATTAAGGTTTCGAGTTTTGAATCTTTATTCGGAGGTGGCATGAGCTTTCACGAACGGTTTGCGACCAATCTGCTCGGTAACCGCATCACCCGCCGCCAGGTGCTCTGGCTGATCGGTGCCAGCGCGGTTTCCGCGGCTTCCGGCTGCGCCACCTCGCCGGTCGGCGGTGGTTCCATCCTGGTCGGCATGGATGAGGACGAGGAAAAGGCGGTCGACCGCAAGGTGGCGCCGCAGCAGTTCTCGCAGGATTTCGGCCCGGTGCAGGATGCGCCGGTCAACCAGTACCTGAGCGAGGTCGGCCACCGGCTCGACGCCAAGTCGCACCGGCCGCAGATGCCTTACTCCTACCGCGTGCTGAATGCCAACTACGTCAATGCCTATACCTTCCCCGGCGGGGCGATGGGCGTGACGCGCGGCATCCTGGTCGATCTGGACAACGAGGCCGAACTGGCCGCCCTGCTCGGTCACGAACTGGGCCACGTCAATGCGCGCCACGCCGCGCAGCGCCAGGGGCAGGCAATGGTCGCCTCGGTGGCGGCGACCGGCATCAACATCATCGGCTCGGCCGCCGGTTTCGGCGGGCTGACCGACCTGGGCACCCAGTTGGGGGCCAGCGCGCTGCTCTCCAGCTATTCGCGCGACAACGAGCGCGAGGCCGATGCCCTGGGCCAGGAATACATGGTGCGCGCCGGCTACCCGGCCAGCGGCATGGTCGGTCTGCAGCAGTTGCTGGTCGACCAGGAAAAGGAATCGCCGGGCATGCTGAAAACCATGTTCTCGACGCACCCGATGAGCGGCGAACGGCGCGATACCGCGAAACAGATGGCCGAGAGCAAGTACGCGGCCAGCAACAGCCGTGACAAGGGGCGCGAGCGCTTCATGGACAATACGGCTTCCCTGCGCCGCATCAAGCCGACCATCGCGGCCTGCCAGAAAGGCGAAGTGGCCCTGGCGCGCAAGGACTACGCCAAGGCCGAAGAGGGTTTCCGCACGGCGCTCAAGGCAACGCCGCGCGACTATGCCGCCAACCTGCTGATGGCCAAGTGCCTGTCGGCGCAGGACAAGGATGCCCCAGCGCTGGAATATGCGCAGACGGCGACCCGGATCTACCCGCAGGAAGCGCAGGCCCAGAAACTGGTTGGCGTGCTGGCCCTGGCCCAGAAGGATCCGGGCACGGCCTACGAGCATCTCGATCGCTACGACCGCCTGATGCCGGGCGATGCAGGGGTGACCTTCCTCAAGGGCGTTTCGCTGGAAGGACTCGGCCGCAAGCAGGAGGCAGCCAATCAGTACACCGCGTACCTGAAGCGCTCGCAGAAAGGCCAGGCGGCGGAATATGCCTACAGCCGGCTGCGCGGCTGGGGCTACGTCAAATAAATACGTGATGCCCCGCGTGCCGCGGGGCGGCTCGCTCAGTCGCCGAAGGTGCGCAGGCCGTCGAGGTCGAGAACGTTGATGCCGCCGTATTCGCTGCGTACCAGCCCGGCATCCTCCAGCACCTTGAGGCCCTGGTTGGCGCGCTGGCGGGAAACGCCGGCCAGGTAGCCGAGTTCTTCCTGCGAAATCTGCAGCAGGCGGTTGGTTCCTGGGTAGAGCACCGGGTTGAACAGGGCGGCCAGCACGCGCGCGATGCGGGTGTCGATGTCGAGCAGGCGCTCGTTTTCCATCATGCCGATGAACTGGCCGAGGCGCTCGTTCAGCTGCTCGATCATGTAGCGGTTGAACGGGATGCTGTGGTCGAGCAGCCACAGGAAGGTACTGCGGTTCATGAAGGCGACCCGCGTTTCGCGGATGGCCATCACGTCGTAGCGGCGAGCTTCCTTCTTGAGCAGCGAACCTTCGCCGAACCAGCCGCCGGTGCTGATGCCGGTCAGCGAGGTGGTCTTGCCGGTGGTCCAGTGGCTGGCCATCTTGCCCAGGCCGTCGATGATGCCCATCCAGAACTCGACGGGTTCGCCCTTCATGCAGATAAAGGCACCCGGCGCATAACTGCGCTCGGTGGTACCGGCCAGCGCTTTCGTCATCTCCTCATCGGTCAGGGTCTTGCCCCAACTGGACGAGCGCAGCAATTCCTCAGCGTTTTTCAAAATATTTTCCGGATTGTCTGCCTGGCGACAATTATACGTGGGCCGACTCCCTACACTGCGTCGCAACGGTGAGAGATTGTGGAGGCCGGCTGCAAGGCTGGCGTAAGCCGACAGGCGCCACAATCGTTCGAACGAACGTTAGACCGCGAACCATGAGTCGCGGCGGAGGAGACAAAGAAATGGCCACGCAGGCGAAGTACGCCGCGGTGGATGGGTTGCATACCTTTCCCCGCTTGCTGTTCCATCATGCGACGGTGCGCCCCAATGCGCCCGCCATGCGCGAGAAATATCTCGGTATCTGGCAGACCTGGACGTGGGCCGATGTTGCCGACCGCGTGCGCGCCCTGGCTTGCGGCCTCGCCTCCCTCGGCTTCAAGCGGGGCGACAACCTGGCCATCATCGGCGACAACCGGCCGCACCTGTACATGATGATGACCGCCGCCCAGTGTCTGGGTGGCGTGCCGGTGCCGCTCTATCAGGATGCGGTGGCCAGCGAAATGCTCTTCGTGCTGCAGGATGCTGGCATCCGCTTCGTCGTCGTCGAGGATCAGGAGCAGGTCGACAAGATGCTCGAGGTGAAGGATCAGGTGACGACGCTCGAGCACATCGTCTACGACGATCCGCGCGGCATGCGCCACTACTCGCAGCCCTTCCTGCACGACATTCACGAACTGATGGAAATGGGGCGCATCCACGATCGCAACCATTCCGATTTCCTGAACGCCGAAGTCGAGCAAGGCCACTTCGACGATACCTCGGTGATGCTCTACACCTCGGGCACCACCGGCAAGCCGAAGGGCGTCTGCCAGACGCATGCGGCCTTCATCGCCGCTGCCCAGGGCGGGGTGCAGATCGACAACCTCGGCCCCGATGGCGACATCCTGTCCTACCTGCCCATGGCCTGGGTCGGCGACCACCTGTTCTCCTACGCCCAGGCGCTGGTCGCCGGCTTCACCATCAACTGCCCGGAATCCGGCGATACGGTGATGTCCGACCTGCGCGAAATCGGCCCGACCTGCTATTTTGCGCCGCCGCGCGTCTTCGAGAGCCTCCTCACCTCGGTGATGATCCGCATGGAAGACGCCGGCGCCCTCAAACAGAAAATGTTCCACCACTTCATGGCGGTGGCCAAGCGTTGCGGCGCCGACATTCTCGACGGCAAATCGGTCGGCCTCGGTGATCGCCTGCAGTACTGGCTTGGTAACCTGCTGGTCTACGGCCCGTTGCGCAATGTGCTCGGCATGAGCCGCATCCGCGTCGCCTACACGGCGGGCGCCGCCATCGGCCCGGAATTGTTCCGCTTCTACCGCTCCATGGGCATCAACCTCAAGCAGTTCTACGGCCAGACCGAAACCTGCGCCTACGTCTGCCTGCAGCCGGACGGCCAGATCAAGTTCGACTCGGTCGGCCAGCCGGCGCCGGGCGTCGAGATCAAGATCGCCGACAACGGCGAAGTGCTGGTCAAGGGTCCGATGCTGCTCAAGGAATACTACAAGCGCCCGGATGCCACGGCCGAGACGATCAACGCCGACGGCTGGTTCATGACCGGCGACGCCGGCTTCCTCGACGAGGATGGGCACCTGAAGATCATCGACCGCGCCAAGGACGTCGGCAAGCTGTCGAACGGCGCCATGTTCGCCCCCAACTACATTGAGAACAAGCTCAAGTTCTTCCAGCACATCAAGGAAGTGGTCTGCTTCGGCCACGACCGCGACATGGTCACCGCCTTCGTCAATATCGACATCGGCGCGGTCGGCAACTGGGCCGAGCGGCGCGGCATTTCGTATGCTGGCTACACCGACCTGGCCGGCAAGCCGCAGGTGCTGGAATTGATCCGCGAGTGCGTCGAGCAGGTCAATGCCGACCTGGTGCACGACAGCATGGTGGCCGACTCGCAGATCCACCGCTTCCTGGTTCTGCACAAGGAGCTGGATCCGGACGACGACGAACTGACCCGCACCCGCAAGGTGCGCCGCAATTTCGTCGCCGAGAAATACAAGGTGCTGATCGACGCGCTGTACGCCGGCAAGTCCAACCAGTACATCGAAACCGAGGTCAAGTTCGAGGATGGCCGGCGCGGCAAGGTTGCTGCCGACCTGAAGATCGTCGATGCCAAGACCTTTCCGATCGTGAAAAAGGCGGCTTGAGATGATGGAAAAAATCTTTTCGCCGCAAAGGCGCCAAGACGCCAAGTGGGCGCAAAGGAAGGCGTGTGCTTTCCTGGCTTCTCTTCGCGCACCTTTGCGTCTTGGCGTCTTTGCGGTGAGGTTCTAAAAAATGTCCAAGAAAATAGGCGAGGTCATTCTCGACCTGCAGAACATTTCCCTGCGCTTCGGTGGCGTCAAGGCGCTGACCGACATCTCCTTCAACGTGAAGGAGCATGAAATCCGCGCCATCATCGGCCC
>JAEUOE010000188.1 GCA_016790885.1 Dechloromonas sp.
TTGCCCAGCCAGCGGATCCAGTCGGCGCGCAGTTTCTCGGCAACATAGCTGCCGTCGTGGCGTTGCAGGAAGTCGCGAATCGCCGACGGGTCGCCCTTTTCCATCCACATGCGCAGCCGGTAGTTTTCAGCGTAGGGCGCCAGTTCGTGATTGCCGAGCTGGCCGATGGCCTGCTCCAGCTTGTCGAGCTTGCCGGCGCGGAAGGCTTCGCGAGCGTTCAGAAAGGCAGAATCGCCATTCTGGGCGAAAACGGGCAGCGCCAGGGCGAGCAACAGGGGGGCAAAGCGGGTGCGAAACTTCATGCTAGATTACGGTGATGCAAGAAGCGAACGAGGATAACACGGGCTGGCGCCGGGCATTGCGGCGCGACATGGTGGCCCGCCGGGCGGCGCTGAGCGAGGCCGAACACGATGTCTTGTCGGCGCGCATCGTGGCGCATTTGATCGCCGCCCTGCCCGCACCGCGGGTGGTGGCCTTCTGCTGGCCGATCAAGCACGAGCCGGATGTGCGCGCCATCGTGCCGCACTGGTCGGGGTGCGGCACCCGGGCTGCCCTCCCCGTCGTCGTCCAGGAAGGCGCCCCGCTCGCCTTCCGCCACTGGGCGCCGGAAACGCCGCTCGAACCCGACCGCTACGGCATCCCGACGCCGATGGCCGGCGAATGGCTGATCCCCGACCTGATCCTGCTCCCCCTCAACGGCTTCGACGGTGAAGGCTATCGGCTGGGCTACGGCGGCGGCTACTTCGACCGCACACTGGCCGCGCTGACGCCACGCCCGCTGGCGGTGGGAGTCGGCTTCGAGATCAACCGCCTGCCAAGCATCCGGCCGGAAAGCCACGATCAGCGGCTGGACTGGCTGGTGACCGAGGCTGGTGCGGTCAGGGTCGGCGGGGTCTGAAAAAAACCTTTCACCGCAAAGGCGCGAAGGCGCAGAGGTTCGCAAAGAAAGGCAAAAACTGCTTTGGTTGCTTCTTGATGCCTTGGTGGTGGGCGGTGCGGTAGTTTCCAGAATGAAAAGCCTCTCTCTGCGCCCCTTCGCGCCTTCGCGCCTTTGCGGTGAAATGCCTTTGACTTTCCCTTGGTCTGTGCCCTCAGCCCTACTCCGCCAGTCGCCGGAAGCGATGCACGGCAAAGGCGGCGAGCAGGCCGGCGAGCATGCTGAGCGTGGCCTGGCGGAAGTCGTAGAGGCCGGTGCGCACGGCCAATTCCAGCGCGTAGCCGTTATGCAGCGCGAAGAGCAGACCGGCCAGCGACAGGGCCAGCCACGTGAAACGCTGCGGGCGCGGCAGGTCGCGGCGCAGCCAGCATTCGACGCTGGTGCCGCTGATCAGCACCTGGCAGAGCAGCGCGACGAACAGGAAGACGAGATTGAGGGTGTAGGCATCCATGGCCGGCATTATGCCGCCCGGACTGCCCGCTCGAAACGGGACAGCGCTTCGTCCAGCGTTGCACGTGGGCAGCCGAAGTTGAGGCGCAGCCAGCCGGGGGCGCCGAAGTCGGCGCCATCCGAGAGGCCGATGCCGTGCGCCTCGAAATGGGCGGCCGGCTTGGCGAGGCGCAAATCGCGCACGTCGATCCACGCCAGGTAGGTCGCTTCCACCGGCGCCATGCGTACGCCGGGCAGGCTGGCCATCGTTGCCGCCACCCGGTCGCGGTTGCCGCGCAAATAGGCGATCAGGTCGCGGTGCCAGTCGCCGCCGTGGCGGAAAGCCGCCTCGCAGGCGGCCAGGCCGAGCACATTCACATGCGGCACGATGCCGTGCATGGCCTGCTCGAAGCGGCGGCGCAGCGCCGGGTTGGGAATCACCGCGAAGGCGCAGCCGAGGCCGGGAATATTGAAGGTCTTGGATGGCGCCAGCAGCGTGATGCTGCGTTGGGCCGCTGCCGGCGACAGGCTGGCAAACGGGATGTGGCGTTTGTCTGCGTCGAGGATCAGGCCGCAATGGATTTCGTCGGAGCAGACGACCAGATCGTTGAGCTCGGCGTAGTCGGCCAGAGCCAGCAGTTCGTCGCGCGACCAGCAGCGGCCGACCGGGTTGTGCGGGTGGCAGAACAGGAACAGCCGGGTGGCGGCCGTCGTCGCCTGCTGCAGGGCGGCCATGTCCCAGTGCCAGCGGTTTTCGTCGAGAGCCAGGTCGACACGATTCAGCTTTCGGCCGGAAAAGTGCGGCGCACTGAGGAAGGGCGGGTAGATCGGCGTTGCCGTCAGCACCTCGCCGTCCACTGCCCGACAGGCGACGTTCAGGCCGGTGACCAGGCCCGGCAGCCAGACCAGCCATTCCGGCTCAATCGACCAGCTGTATTCGTCTTGCAGGTGAGCGAGCACTGACTCCGTCAGTGAGGGCCACGGCCCGCCGTAGCCGAAAACACCGTGCTCGATGCGCCGGTGCAGCGCATCGAGCACCGCCGGGGGCGCCGCGAAATCCATGTCGGCGACCCACAGCGGCAGGATGTCGCGTCCGGCGTACTTGCCCCACTTGAAGGAGTCGGAGCCGCGCCGGTCGATGGGCGTGTCGAAGGAGCTCACACGTCGAGGTGCTGATAGAGCGCCGTCGACAGATAACGCTCGCCGAAGGACGGAATGATCACGACGATCAGCTTGCCGGCATTTTCCGGGCGCTTGGCCAGCTCCAGCGCGGCCCAGGTGGCGGCGCCGGACGAGATGCCGACGAGCAGGCCTTCGTCCGTCGCCATCTGGCGGGCGGTAGCGAAGGCGTCGTCGTTCTTGACGCGGATCACCTCGTCGTAGATCGCGGTATTCAGCACGCCCGGCACGAAACCGGCGCCGATGCCCTGGATCGGGTGCGGCCCCTTTTGCCCGCCGGACAGTACCGGCGACGCATCCGGCTCGACAGCGACGATCTTCACGCCCGGCTTCTTCGCCTTCAGCACTTCGCCGATGCCGGTGATCGTGCCGCCGGTGCCAATGCCGGAAACGACAATATCCACCTGCCCATCGGTATCGCGCCAGATTTCCTCGGCCGTGGTCTGGCGGTGGATTTCCGGGTTGGCCGGGTTCTCGAACTGCTGCGGGATGAAGTACTTCGGGTCGCTCTCGGCCAGTGCCTTGGCCTTGGCGATGGCGCCGCCCATGCCTTCCGGCCCCGGCGTCAGGATCAACTCGGCGCCGTAGGCCTTGAGCAGCAGCTTGCGCTCGCGGCTCATCGTTTCCGGCATCACGAAGGCGGCCTTGATGCCGCGCGCGGCGCAGACCATCGCCAGGCCGATGCCGGTATTGCCCGAGGTCGGCTCCAGCACCACGGTATTCGGGCCGAGCTGGCCGGCTGCCTGCGCCGCGTCGAGCATGGCAACGGCGATGCGATCCTTGACGCTGTGGCCGGGGTTGAAAAACTCCAGCTTGGTAACGACGGTGGCGCCGGTCCCGGCGGTGACGCGGTTGAGCTTGACCAGCGGCGTGTTGCCGACCAGTTCGGTGATGTTGTTGGCGATTTTCATGGGTGGGCTCCAAATTGGGATGGCGAGAGATTACGCAAAACCCTCAATGCAGAAAAGAATGAATTCGCAGTTTGTTATAGCTGCAGGGTATTTGGTTGCGATGCCTTGGCAAGCACCGGCGCCGGGCGTTAAATGGCGAAACAACCCGCCACCGGGCAAACCGTCCGGTAGAGCAAATGGAGGAGACATGAACCCGATTCCCGACCGGCCCATCGCCGAGCGCATCGCCTGGCTGTTCGAACTCGCCCGCCGGCACGGCGAAGCCTTCCGCAGCCCGGACGCCTGGCTGGCGCGGCAGCGTTACCTTGCCGAGCA
>JAEUOE010000222.1 GCA_016790885.1 Dechloromonas sp.
ATCCAGCAGGGCAGCGTCATTCGCCACGGCGAAATGGATGCCCTGGAAAACGCCGGCCGGCAGCCGGCAGAGATCTATCAGGCGTCGGTGCTTTACACCACCCTGTCGCCGTGTGCGATGTGCAGCGGGGCCATCCTGCTCTACGGCATTCCGAAAGTGATCGTCGGCGAGAACACCACGTTTCTCGGCGAAGAAGCCCTGTTGCGCTCGCGCGGCGTCGACGTGGTGGTTCTTCAGGACCCTGCTTGCACAGCCCTGATGCAGGAATTCATCGCCCGCAACCCGGCGCTCTGGAACGAAGACATCGGCGAAATCGCAGGCCCTGCCGGCGAATAATGCGCTGAGGCGCCGACCCGTGGGTAGGCGCCTTGAAGATTATTGGGGGTTAGACCCCGGTTACCGGGTTGCTTGGCGGAATCATCGCTCTTGCCCTGATTCCGCCGTTGCACCCGGCCGCCTTGCTTAGCGTGCGTTTAACGGGTCTTGTAGACGCTGTTATGCCAACCGCCACCGCACCAGTCGCCCTGATTGGCCGTGCAGCGGGTGTCGCACTTCCCTGGTTTATGTTCGTCTTGCTGCGGCACCTTGGCGTAGCCCAGGGTATTGCCGGCGTAGCATTGGCCTTGCCATTGCAGGCCGGCATACAGATAACCGGCATTCCTGGCGGCGTTGTAGCACGAGGCAGCCGTGGCGCCGGAAGGCATCAGCACCACCGGCAGGGCGCGGTTTTCCCTGTCTTCGAAACACCCCTGATAGGCGCTGGCCGGCGGCTGGCTGCCCAGGCTCAGCCCGGTGCTGTACACCGTGTTGAACCAGATGCCGCCGCAGTCCTGGCTGGAATCGGCCGAACACTTCATGCCGCAGGATGTGCCTTCATCCCCAGGTTTGGCCTTTTGATAGCCGAGGGTGTTGCCGGCAAAGCACTGCCCGCCGTATTGCAGGCCGGCGTAGAGCAGGCCGCGGGCACGCGCGGCGGCCACGCAACTTTTCCTGGTGGCGCCGGATTGTGAAAGAACCACCGGCAGGGCGCGATTCGCCGCATCCGAATAGCAGCCCTCGTACTTCGGCTCGGGCACTGCCGGCGCGCTGACGCCAGTTTTGTAGATGCTGTTGTACCAGCTGCCGCCGCAGGTTTCGCCGCTGGCAGCGGTGCAGGGCATGTTGCAAAACTGTTTTTCATTCAAAACATCTACCTGCTGGTAGCCCGGGGTATTGCCGGCGAAGCAACTACCGCCGTACTGCAGGCCGACATAGGCATAGCCTGCGGCCTTGGCAGCAGCGGTGCAGCTTGCCACCGTGGCGCCCTGGCTCATCAACTGAACCGGCAAGGCGCGGGCCTCGTCGTCCTTGAAGCAGCCGACGTAGTTCGACTGGCTGGCGGAAGAAGACTGAACAATGGCACCACCCGTACCAACCGCGACGAACGTGCCATTACCGTAGGCCACCGCATTCAGCGACGCGTTGTTAGGCGTGTTCACTGCCGTCCAGTTGCCGCTTGGGCCGGTTGTGTCGTAATAACCGATGCGCTTGTTAACCACACCAACCACATAACCCTTGCCGTAGGCCATGCCATTCAGCGGGTCGCGTGTCGTCGTCGCCTTGGTCGAGCAGCTGGTATCGGTAATGCTGATCAGGTTCAGGAAATAATTGCGCGAATCGAAACCGGCCGCCAGAAAGATATTGCCCAGGTCGGCCGCGACAGAAACAGGCGAAATAGCGTCGCTGAACCCGCAGGAAAGCAGCTGCCAGGTATTGCCGTCGGTGGACGTGGCCACCTGGCCGGCGCGCCCGGTCACCACAAAGCGCGAGGTGCCGCTGGCGTTTTGTCCGGCAATGGCCAGCGCATTGGGCGAGGAGCCGCTTGGCCAGGACGATTGGCTCCAGGGAACGGCCGGATGGGTCGTGGTGAGCAGCTTGTTGGGGTTGCCGACGACGACCCAGCGTTCGCCCACGCCCACCTTGCTGGCGACGCTCAACAGGTTGTACGAGGGATCGACGTTGTTGGCTCCCCAGCTGCCCCCTTTGTCGTCGGAAAAGATGATCGTTCCGTAATCGCCCACCGCGGTGAAATTCAGCGAGCTGGCACCGAATGCCACTGCCGCGAGATTGCGGGATGTGCCAGACGCGCGCTGCATCCAGTTGATGCCATCCGGCGAGGTCAGCACGGTACCGCTGTTGCCGACGGCAACGAAGGTGCCGTTCCCGAACACGATGCCACGCAAATCCTGGGTAGTTGGCGATGTGCGCGACACCCAGCCGCCGGGCGGTGTGCCGGCCCAAACCTGGCATGAACAGGCAAGTGCCGCCGCAATCAAGCCGCCCTTGAAAACACGAGCAATTCTTGTCATAAAACCTCCCCTTTTCGCCATTTGCCGGCAAACCGGAACAGCTCTGTCGAGCATCTGCCCTGCTGGAAGTATCAAACCAGGAAAGGCAGCCTGATTCGTCGCCTATCCCATCTACTCTTGATAGGTTGCCGGCAGAATGTTGTCAATGGCGTATTGGGGGCTGGCCCGCTTAGCGCCGGAAGCAGATGGTGCTGTCGGCATTTTTTACGGTTTATATGATCGCTATCCCGTGCATCGGAAGTAATTCATCTGAAATCATCTTGTTATGACTTCTGGTGCTGCTCTTGGTTGACAGGATGCAACACCCATTAGCGAAGGAGAATCGTCATGTTTGCAAAGAAACTCAACAAAGTGTCTTTTGCGTTCAATGGCTTGATCGCAGCGCTGGGCTTGCTGGCCAGCGTTTCCACCCAGGCAGCAATTTACGGCGGGGTGGATTTTCCCAGTGGCGCGTCGTCATTTGCCGACGCGGTCGTTTCATACGACCCCACATTGGGAGGGGCATCTGGCCCTCAGGCGAGTGCCAGAGACCCCTTGCAAGCGCTGGGCATACCCACCGGTAACCCTAACTACGGTTTCGTGACCCTGGGTGACGGAGGGCAAATCACACTCCGGTTTACCAACAATTCACTGACCGGCAGTGGTAGTTCTGCCCTCGACTTGTGGATATTCGAGGTTGGCCCGGATGTGGAGGACACCTTTGTCGACATCAGCAAGGACGGTGCCAATTGGTTTTCTGTTGGCAAAGTCGCGGGAGCGACCGCAGGGATCGATATCGATGCCTATGGCTTTGATACGTCGGATTTTTTCTCCTACGTTCGACTGACCGACGATACCGATGAAGGGGAACAGGGTAATGGCCAGACCGTTGGGGCAGATATTGATGCCGTCGGCGCGATTTCCTCGGCTCCTCCTGTCAATCAGGTTCCAGAACCATCAACCCTCGCTCTCCTGGGCATCGCGTTGGCCATTGCGGGGATGCGAGGCCGCCCGGCGAGTCGCTAATCATTGCGGTACCGAACAAAAATCCCGGCGCTGTTGGAGCCGGGATTTTTGTTGAGGAAACCGGGGCCGGAATCCGGTTTCCCGGCGAAACAAATGCTCTTGCCCTGCGAACGGGGCCAATCGGGGTCTGACCCCGGTTTGAGAATGCCATGTGCCGGATCAGGCGATCGCCACCACCACCTTGCGACCGGCGCGGGTGGCCAGGGTGACCAGCATGTCGAGGCTGAATTTCTCCCACTTGCCGCGCACCAGGTCGGAAACGCGGGACTGCCCGATACCGAGATGGCTGGCCGCCTCGGTTTGCGTCCAGCCGCGTTCGGCGATAGTTTCGCGCAGGCGTGCCATCAACTCGGCACGCATGGCCAGCAGCGCCGATTCCTCGGCGGAAAAATCCAGGTCGGCAAACACGTTGCCAGACGATTCGGTGATCTTTTCCATCGCTCAAACTCCAATCTGCCGATACCGGCGCGCCGCCAGTTCGATGTCCTCGACGCGGGTCTTTTGCGTCTTTTTCCGGAAGGCATGCAAAACGTAGATGCCATCCTCGAACTTGGCGACATAAATCACCCGCCACTCACCCTGCACATGCAGGCGAATCTCATAAGCCCCCGGCCCGACATTGAGCATCGGCTTGAAATCCGAAGGCATCAGGCCGCGCTGCACGGCATGCAACTCAAACCCCGCTGCCCGCCGTGCCTCGGCTGGGAAATCCCTCATGTCGTCGAGACTGGAACCCACAAAGCGCAGCGGTTTCATGGCTTGATTATCTAACTACTTAAATAAAATATCAAAGTATTTAGATGAGGGGTTTCAGCCCGCCGCCCGTTCCAGATTCAGCGCCAGCAGGCGGCGGAGGATTTCTTCGTCGGGCATGGCGGGCGTGTAGTCGGGCCAGTCGTAGGCGGCGGCGACGGCCTGGTCGAGGGCTTTGTGGGCCATGTCGAGCCAGGCGGGGCGGGCGTTGTAGAGGTTGGTCAGGGTGCGCTTCTTGAGGTCGGCTTCGTGCCCGGGCTTGGCGACGGGGCGCTTGGGGAAGCCGGCTTTTTCCTCTTCCGGGGTGATCACCCAATCGACCCACTCCGGCGGGTTGAGCCAGGCTTCGCGCAGTTCGTTGAGGCGGCGGGCGGCGGCGGCGATGTTCTCGGCCAGGATGTCGCCGGCCATGCAGGGCGGCGTGGCCTGCCCGG
>JAEUOE010000240.1 GCA_016790885.1 Dechloromonas sp.
CGCCGAGCCGGCCAAGGAAACCAAAATGGAAACCACCGCCACCCTGCCGGCCGGCGTGCCGATCGGCGAGAAACTGACGGCCTTCTGCCGCGCCGCCCTGCCGCCGGTACTCGGCCTGCTGGTGCTGCTCGGCATCTGGCACGTTGCCACCCACAAGGGCGGCAGCATCCCCGGCCCGGCCCAGGTCTGGGATGCCGCCGTGGCGCTGTTCGCCGACCCCTTCTACCGCAACGGCCCGAACGACCAGGGCATCGGCTGGAACGTGCTGTCCTCGCTGCAACGGGTCGGCATCGGCTTCGGCTTCGCGGCGCTGGTCGGCATTCCGCTCGGCTTCATCCTTGGCCGCTCGGCTTTCCTGTCGGCCATGATCAACCCGATCATCAGCCTGCTCCGCCCGGTCTCGCCGCTGGCCTGGCTGCCCATCGGCCTGCTGGTGTTCAAGAAGGCTGACCCGGCCGCGACCTACACCATCTTCATCTGCTCGATCTGGCCGATGATCATGAACACCGCCCAGGGCGTCCAGCGCGTGCCGCAGGACTACCTCAACGTCGCCCGCGTGCTGGCGCTGTCGGAATGGAAGATCGTCACCAAGATCCTCTTCCCGGCCGTGCTGCCCTACATGCTGACCGGCATCCGCCTGTCCATCGGCACCGCCTGGCTGGTCATCGTCGCCGCCGAAATGCTCACTGGCGGCGTCGGCATCGGCTTCTGGGTGTGGGACGAGTGGAACAACCTGAAGGTCGAGCACATCATCATCGCCATCTTCGTCATCGGCATCGTCGGCCTGATCCTCGAACAGGCGCTGATCCTGCTGGCCAGGAAACTCACCAAAGAAGCGTCGTAAAGGAGCCTCACCATGGAAAAATTCGTCCAAATCGAGCGTGTCGGCCAGACTTTCGACACCAAGAAAGGCAAGTTCGTCGCCCTGCGCGACATAGATCTCAACATTGCCCAAGGGGAGTTTGTCGCGCTGATCGGTCACTCCGGCTGCGGCAAATCCACGCTGCTCAACCTGATTGCCGGCCTGACCAAGCCGACCACCGGCGTGCTGCTCTGTGACGGCCGCGAAATCGCCGGCCCCGGCCCGGAGCGTGCGGTAGTTTTCCAGAACCACAGCCTGCTACCCTGGCTGACCTGCTTCGAGAACATCTACCTGGCCGTCGAGCGCGTTTTCAGCGGCAAGGAAGACAAGCCCAAGCTCAAGGCGCGCACCCAGGCGGCCATCGAACTGGTCGGCCTGGCGCATGCCGCGCACAAGTATCCGCATGAAATCTCCGGCGGCATGAAGCAGCGCGTCGGCATCGCCCGGGCGCTCTCGATGGAACCCAAGGTGCTGCTGATGGACGAGCCCTTCGGCGCACTCGATGCGCTGACCCGGGCCAAGCTGCAGGACGAGCTGATGAAGATCTGCGAGAAGACGCAGGCCACCGTCGTCATGGTCACCCACGATGTCGACGAGGCCGTGCTGCTTGCCGACCAGATCGTCATGATGACCAACGGCCCGGCAGCGACCATCGGCGAGGTGCTGCACGTCGACCTGCCGCGCCCGCGCCAGCGCCTGACCCTAGCCCATGATCCGGCCTACATCGGCTATCGCGCCGCAGTGCTCGAGTTCCTTTACGAAAAGCAGGCCCACGTCGAGAAAGAGGCGGCCTGAACGCTTGTCACGCCATCGTCGCGGCGCGCTCTCCAGGGCGCCTTTCGCCCGCCGTGTAGAACGGCGGGCGTTTTTTCCCGATTCTTGACGCAAGTTCTATGCAATTCGTCAGTGGGGCGCTAAGGTTCGCAGGTTTCATGACGGACAAAACAAGGATGCTGGCCAACACAGGCAAGCTCTCGCGCAAAATCGTCGGCATGCTGGTGGTGTTTTTCGTTTTCGCCACCGGCGCCATCGGCCTCACCCTGCTCATTTCCTGGCAACTGGAAGGGGTGGCTGCGGCCATCAACGATGCCGGCAGCCAGCGCATGCGGACCTATCGCATGGGACACCTGATGGCACGCGGCCTGGAGTCCACGGCCCAGGAGGCCACCGTGGGCGCGGTGCTGGACAGCGAACTGAAACAATTCGACAAGGTGCTGCGCAACCTGCAGCTGGGCGACCCGGCACGGCCGCTGTCGCCACCCCGCAACTACGAGGTGCAGGATCGCCTGTCCGAAGTTGGCAAGGCCTGGCAGGGCCGGGTGCGTCCGCTGGTGGCGGCCTATCTGTCGGGTGTCCGCACCGAACGCGAGTTGGCGACCGATGGCTTCGACCAGGAGCTCGAACCCTTCGTCCACAGCATCAACGAACTGGTGCTGGCCATGGAGCGCAGCTACGCCGACGACACCAACCTGCTGCGCAGCGTGCAGGTGGCCCTGGTGGTGCTGGCCATCATCGGCACCGGCTTGCTCATCCGCTATTTCGACCGCCTGGTCATCCGCCCGGTCGCCGCCCTGCATGCCGGTATCCAGCGCATGGCCGGCAACGACCTGGCGGTCCGCCTGCCGGTGACCAGCGACGACGAGCTGGGTGGCCTGGCCACTGGCTTCAACCACATGGCCGAACATCTGGGAAGCGTCTATGGCACGCTGGAACAGCGCGTCGAGGCCGAGACGCACCGCCTGGCCCAACGCAACCGCGAGCTTGGCATCCTCTACGACGTGACCTCCTTCTTCAGCGAGCCGGCACCGCTGGAAACCTTGTGCGAGGGCTTTCTCGACCGCATCAAGACGGCGCTGGGGGCGGATGCCGGCGCTGTGCGGCTGTACATGCCGCAATCAGAAAAGCTCTACCTGATGACGCATGATGGCCTGTCCGACGAGTTCGTCGCCAGCGAGGGCCAGATGAACTGCTCCGACTGTCTGTGCGGCCAGGTCTTCCAGACCTCCAGCCCGGTCGCCTTCGAGACGGCCAATCCGCCGCCCGGCATGCGCCTGCGTACCTGCGTGCGCGAAGGCTTCGCTACGGCGACGGCGTTCAGCATCCTCTACGACAAGCAGCGCCTGGGCGTGTACAACATCTATTTCCGCCGGCCGCAGGCCCTGTCGGAACAGGAAATCCAGCTCCTGGAAACGCTCGGCCAGCACCTCGGGGTGGCCATCGAGAACCAGCGCCTGCGGTCGCGCGAGAAGGAACTGGCGGTCTCCGAGGAGCGCAACCTGCTGGCGCAGGAACTGCACGATTCGATTGCCCAGGGCCTGGCTTTCCTCAACATCCAGGTCCAGTTGCTGCAGGATTCGCTGCGCAAGGGGCGCACCGAGGAGGCCATGCAGACGGCCGGCCAGTTGCGCGAAGGGGTGCAGGAAAGCTACGACGACGTGCGCGAACTGCTCGTCCATTTCCGCACCCGCGTGCATCAGTCCGATCTCGATTCAGCCATCCATGCCGCGCTGGAAAAATTCGAGGGGCAGACCGGCATCAACACGGCTTTCGAGCGTCGCGGCTCGGCCGTGCCGATGGCGCCGACCGACGAAATCCAGATCATGCACATCGTGCAGGAATCGCTATCCAATATCCGCAAGCACGCCAAGGCCGGGCATGTGCGCGTGCTGGTCGACCAGGACATGGTGAACAGCCGGATCAGCGTCGAGGACGACGGCGTCGGCTTCGACCCGCAAACCGATCCGAACTGCCAGTCCGACCGCCACGTCGGCCTGAAGATCATGCGCGAACGGGCGCATCGAATCGGGGCGGAATGTCGGATAACATCAATACCGGGGAAGGGCACCTGCGTCACCATGACCCTTCCCAAAGAAAACAGGGAGACTGTCTGAAATGAGCGAAAAAATCCGCGTACTGCTGGTCGATGACCACACCTTGTTCCGCAGCGGCATCAAGTCGCTGCTGCAGCGCAACGACGATTTCGAAGTGGTCGGCGAGGCGGGCGACGGGCTGGAAGGCATCAAGCGCGTCCGTTCGCTGAAGCCGGATGTCGCCCTGCTCGACCTGCACATGCCGGGCGTTTCCGGCCTGGAGGCGGTCAAGGTGATC
>JAEUOE010000250.1 GCA_016790885.1 Dechloromonas sp.
AAGTCGTACCACAACACCATCACCATGCGCGAGTCTGAGGAATCAGTGGCCAAGAAGGTGAAGAGCATGCCGACCGACACCAACCGCGTGCGCCGCACCGATCCGGGCGATCCGGCGCGTTGCCCGGTCTGGCAACTGCATCAGGTCTATTCCGACGACAGCACCAAGGAATGGGCCAGCCACGGGTGCAAGACCGCCGGCATCGGCTGCATCGAATGCAAGCAGCCAGTCATCGACGGCATCCTGAAGGAGCAGGTGCCGATGCGTGAGCGGGCGCAGATGTATCTGGATGATCCGACGCTGGTCAAGAACATCATTGCCGATGGTTGCGAGAAGGCGCGTGAACTGGCGCGCGAGACCATGCGTGATGTGCGCGAAGCCATGGGGCTGGAATACCACTGATGTTCGGCATGGATTGGGAGTCCCTGATCTGGATCGCCATCGGCTTTGGTGGTCAGGGGCTGTTCATGATGCGCTTCGTCGTCCAGTGGTGGTCGAGCGAAAAGGCCAAGCAGGTCGTCGTCCCGGTCGCCTTTTGGTACTTCAGCATCGCCGGTGGCCTGGTATTGACCGTTTACGCCATTCATCGCAACGATCCGGTGTTTACCTTCGGGCAGGCCCTCGGTCTGGTGATCTACTTCCGCAACCTTCATCTGCACTACAAGGGCAAGGGGCGGGCTGCGGCCTCGTGACATGACGACCGATCTCGATGTGCTGGATGCACCGGTCTTGCAACCAGACCTGCTGGAGCCGGTGGCCCGTATCTACGGTCAGCCGATGCAGCAGTTGCCGCTCGACCTGTACATTCCACCCGATGCCCTGGCCGTCATGCTCGATGCCTTCGAGGGGCCGCTCGACCTGCTGCTCTACATGATCCGCCGCGCCAACATCGACATTCTCGATATCCCGATGGCGCCGCTGACTCGGCAGTATCTCGATTACGTCGAAGCCATGCGGGCGCAGAACCTGGAGCTGGCCGCCGACTATCTGGTCATGGCGGCAATGCTGATCGAAATCAAATCGCGCATGCTGCTTCCGCGCCCCAAATTGGCGGGCGACGATGAGACCGAAGACCCGCGTGCCGAACTGGTTCGCCGGCTGATGGAGTATGAGCAGATGAAGCTCGCCGGCCAGCGGTTGAATGAACTGCCGCAGGCTGAGCGTGAGTTTTTCTGGGTCGAGACGCTGGTCGAGAAATCCTTGCTGGTGCGCTTGCCGGAGGTTTCAGTTGCCGATCTCAAGGAGGCCTGGATGGCGGTCGTTCGCCAGGCCAGCCTCAAGAAACACCACAAGATCGGTCGCGAAGAGTTGTCGGTGCGCGAGCACATGGGCATCATTCTGCGCACGCTCCAGGAGCGGGGTGGCTTTGTTCGTTTCGAAGCCCTGTTCGACCCGGGCATGGGGGTGCCGGGGCTGGTCGTTCATTTCCTGGCCATGCTCGAACTGGGGCGGGAGAAAATGATCCGCATCACGCAGACCGAGCCGTTTGAGCCGATCTACGTCAATGTCAGTACCGGTGAATCTGAGCCGGCCATGGAGGAGGGCGATGGAGCCGAGCCTGGTCAAGAGCGTGCTTGAAGCCGCGCTGCTCGCCGCGCGCGAGCCGCTGACGCCCAGCGACATGAAAAAGATGTTCGACGATGAGTTGTCGACCGATACCCTGCGCAAGCTGCTCGATCAGTTGCGAGAGGAATGGGCTGAGCGACCTGTCGAACTGATCCAGCTGGCTTCCGGCTGGCGTTTTCGAACCAGGGCCGAGTACCTGCCGTATCTCGAGCGCCTGAACCCGGAGCGCCCGCCGAAATATTCACGGGCTGTGCTGGAAACCCTGGCTATCATCGCCTACCGGCAGCCGGTCACGCGCGGCGACATCGAGGAAATTCGCGGCGTGGTGGTCAATTCCAACGTGATCAAGAGTCTGGAAGAGCGTGGCTGGATCGATGTGGTTGGCCATCGTGACACGCCAGGGCGACCGGCCCTGTTTGCCACAACCAAACAATTTCTCGATGATCTTGGTCTTAGAAGCGTCAGCGAATTGCCGCCGCTTGAACAAATTAGCCAGACACTGGAGCTGGAGCAATGAAAAATAAACGCACACCCATACGTCAATCGTCGGACAAGCCCGAGGGCGCGTCCGAGCGTACTCCGCGTGAGGCTGGCCGTCGTACCGATGCGCCGCCGCGTGGGCGTGGCGCGCAGCACGAACAGCCGCCCGGCGATGCCCCTGCCACGAAACCAGCACCGCGCCGCAAGCCGGCACCCAATATGGGCGGCCGGGCGCATCGCGGCGCAGTGGCGCGTGACGGACGGCCGCTCGCCGAGGCCAAGCCCATACGCCTGCAGAAGGTGCTGGCCGAGGCCGGCGTCGGCTCGCGGCGCGAGATGGAAGAGTGGATTGCGGCCGGCAAGGTGAGTGTCAATGGCGTGGTCGCCACCATCGGCCAGTCGGTCGTGCCGACTGACAAGGTCAAGGTCGGCGGCCGCCTGATCAATATCCGTTTCACCGGCAGTTCGCGTCCGCCGCGCGTGCTGATGTACCACAAGCCGGAGGGCGAAATCGTGTCGCGCGATGATCCGGATGGTCGTCCGTCGGTGTTCGCGGCCTTGCCCAGAATGCGGGGCGGGCGCTGGATCAACGTCGGGCGTCTCGACTTCAACACCTCCGGTCTGCTGTTGTTCACCACCTCCGGGGAGTTGGCCAACAAGCTGATGCACCCCAGTTCGCAGCTGGTTCGTGAATATGCGGTCCGCGTGTTGGGCGAGCTGACGATGGAGGCCCAGCAGCAGTTACTCACGGGCGTCCAGCTGGAGGATGGCTTGGCCAGTTTCGCCAGCCTGGTGGATGCCGGAGGCGAAGGTGCCAACAAATGGTATCGCGTCAGCCTGTTTGAAGGGCGTAATCGTGAGGTACGACGGATGTTCGAGGCGGTTGGTTGTACGGTGAGTCGCCTGATTCGGGTCCGCTATGGCCCGTTCATCCTGCCGCCGCAACTTAAACGCGGTCGCTCGCACGAATTGAGCGAAGACGAGGTGAAGGCGCTGTTGCGCGACTTCGCCAGAAGCGCGGCCGCCGCCAAAACGGGGGCGGAAACGCCGTAAAGCGATTGTCCGGATGGAATAAACTCGTTATAATTCACGGGTTTGTTCCTCCCGTCGTTTTTCGGCGGGCATCTTTGTATTATCAAGGTGGGCGTTTCGCCCATTTTTTATTTGTGGCTATGGATTTAAACACGCTTCTGGAAACCACCGTTGTCGGTTTGGGTTACGAACTCGTCGATGTCGAGCTGTCGCCGCGTGGCCGCACGATTCGCGTCTTTATCGATGCTCCGGCCAAGGAGAGCGGTGTCGATGTCGAGGATTGCGCCAAGGTCTCGAACCAGTTGTCGCGTGTGTTCGAAGTCGAGAATATCGATTTCGACCGTCTTGAGATCTCTTCTCCGGGCATGGATCGTGTCGTCAAGAAAGAGACCGATTTCGAGCGTTTTGCCGGCCAGGATATCCAGATCAAGCTGCGCATTCCGCACAACGGTCGCCGTAACTTCCAGGGCGAGCTGTTGGGCTGCAAGGATGGCAAGGTCGGTTTGCGCCTTGATAAAGATGATGTGGAACTGGAATTTACCAATATCGAGAAGGCACGTCTGGTGCCCCGATTCGACTGAAGGACTAGGAGGTTTTAGCCCATGAGCCGTGAAATGTTGCTGCTGGTCGATGCACTGGCCCGCGAAAAGAACGTCGC
>JAEUOE010000015.1 GCA_016790885.1 Dechloromonas sp.
TGGGACGAGATCGTGCCCTTCTGGCTGGTGCTGCTGATGACGCCGGACACTTTCCTCTGGCAACTCACCGCCTTTGCGCTGTTCCGCTACTTCGACATCACCAAGCCGCAGCCGGCGCGCTACTTCGACGAGCACGTCAAGAACGGCTTCGGCGTGATGGCCGATGATCTTGTTGCGGCCGGCTACACTTTGCTTGCGCTGGCCTTGCTGAAGGTGGTTTTGGCCTGACGCCGCCGTGCCGAAGGCATAAAATCGGGGGCACCAACCAGCTTGGAGCTTCATCATGAGTCACAAGCACGCCCACCTGATGCGCAGCATCTTCCAGGACCCGCCGTCGGCCAACATCCACTGGCGCGAGATCGAATCGCTGCTCCACCATCTCGGCGCCGACATCGAGCCTTCGCATGGCGCCCGCTTCAAGATCACGCTGAACAAGGTCGAGGCCTTCCTGCACCACCCGCACAACAGCAGCACCTGCAGCAAGACCGACATCAAGGCGATACGCGACGTATTGACCCACGCCGGCATCACCCTGTCGGCCTACGAGACCGGCCAGATCTGAATTCCCCGCTGCCACAAGGGGTTTCGACGAGACCGGAAATTGGGTGTTGTCCGGGGCAAACTTATAGTAGCCTTGCGTCCCTTTCGCACACGGAAAATCGGATCTGCGCATGACGCGTGGTTTGCAACGCGCCACCTTCAATCGCTCCGCACTTGTTCGCCTCCTCTCCGAGGTTGCCCCGGAAACCTCGGACCCGAAATACGACTTTGGCGAACGGCTCGGACAATGGCTGGACTTCTCTGACGCCCTGACACTCTCCTCGGTACTCACCAGCAGCACCGGGGCGCTGCCGGCCGTCCAGCAGACGCCAGCCGCGACCGGCATGGCAGAGCAATTGGCCCGCCTGCGCCAGAGCCTGTCGGACGCCATCCTGAACGATGGCGTGTTCACTGCCGAACCGGCCCGCGTCCGCTTCCCGACCCCGTTGCCGCAAGCCACGGCCGACAGCGCCGCCGATTTTTCGCCCTATCACCGCTACTACCTCGCCCACCAGCGCGACATGGGCGCCGCCATCGCGGCCCTGCGCAGCAATGCGCGCAAGGCCCTGGCCGCCCTCTCGCCAGCCCACAAGCAACTGGCCCAGCTCGATATCGCCTTCGAGAACATTCTCACCGCCCGCGAACGCAACCTGCTCGCCAGCATCCCGCTGCTGCTCGCCAAGCGCTTCGCCCAACGCTACCAGGACCATCGCGACACGCTCGCCGCGGACGCAGGCGATGACCCGGCCGACTGGACGCAGCCGGGCAGCTGGCTGGAAGCCTTCTGCCAGGACACGCAAGCCGTGCTGCTCGCCGAACTGGAACTGCGCCTGAAGCCCGTTGCCGGCCTGATCGCCGCACTGGGAGCTGCCAGCGACTACACACCATCCGTTACCCAATGAACCGCCATATCAGTCTCCTCGCTTTCATCCTCGGCCTGCTCGCCGTCGTCTGGGTAGCCATCGGCTACATCGGCGGCCATGGCATTGCCCTTGCTGTTTCCTGCGTCATTGCTGCCGTCTATCTCGCCGGTGCTGCCGAAATGCACCGCTATCACGGCAATACCGCCGCGCTGGCCAAGGCCCTGCACGACATCCCTAACGATCTCGCCCACCTTGGCGAATGGCTGCAACAAGTACCCGCCGCGCTGCAGAACACTGTCCGCCTGCGCATCGAAGGCGAGCGGGTGGCGCTGCCCGGACCGAGCATCACGCCCTACCTGGTCGGCCTGCTGGTGCTGCTCGGCATGCTCGGCACCTTCCTCGGCATGGTCGTCACGCTGAACGGCGCCGTGCTGGCGCTGGAAAGCACTACCGACCTGCACACCATCCGCTCCGCACTGGCCGCGCCGGTCAAGGGCCTGGGCGTCGCCTTCGGCACCTCGGTGGCCGGCGTCGCCACCTCGGCCATGCTCGGCCTGATTTCGGCGCTATGCCGCCGTGACCGCCTGCATGTGGGCCGCCTGCTCGACAGCAAGATCGCCAGCGCCCTGCGCGACTTCTCCCTCGCCCACCAGCGCCAGGAAACCTTCAAGGCCCTGCAGGCGCAGTCGCAGGCCCTGCCCGACCTGGTCGGCAAGCTGGACGCCATGATGAGCCAGATGGCCGAACAGAACCGCCAACTGGGCGAGCGCCTGCTGGCCGGCCAGCAGGGCTTCTACCAGGAGGCACGGAGCATTTACAGCGAACTGGCGCAGTCGGTCGATCGGTCGCTGCAAACCAGCCTCAAGGACAGCGCGACGGTGGCGGCCGAAGCCATCCAGCCGGTGGTCACGGCGACCATGACCGGCATTGCCAACGAAACCCGCGGCCTGCACGACAAGCTGTTCGGCACCGTACACAGCCAGCTCGACGGGGTGGCCGGCCGCTTCGCGCAAACGGTGGCCACTGTCGGCGAGACCTGGAAACAGGCTCTTGCCCGCCACGAACAGTCTGCCGAGGCACAGCAACAGCAGATGCAGACGGCGCTGCACGCCTATGCCAAGAGCTTCGAACAGCGCTCGGCCGGCCTGCTCGCCAGCATCGAGAACGTCCACGCCGCACAGGCCCGGACAGCGAGCGAGCAGCAACAGCGACTGGCCGGCACCCTCGCCACCCAACTGGATGGCGTCACCAGCCGCCTGGATCAGGCCGTCAGCCAGGTCGCCGCCACCTGGGAAGGCACGCTGGCCCGGCAGGCGCAGACCAGCGAGGTGCTGAACCAGAACCTGCAGACCACCCTCGCCGCCTTCACCGACACCTTCGGCGAACGCGCGCAAGCGGTGCTGGCCTCGGTCGATCACAGCCATGCCGAATTCGCCCAAGCCGCTCAGCAGCAGCAAGCGGCGCTGACCCAGCTGGTAGGCGGCCAGCTTGATGGCATCGCCACGCGCGTCGATGGCGCCGTGGAGAGCGTGGCCCTTACCTGGAGCGCGGCCCTGGCCAGGCATGAACAGGCGAGCGACCGCCTGACCACGGCGCTCGACCGGACGCAGACGACGCTGGCAGCCACCTTCGCCGAACGTACGGCAAGCCTGCTTGCCGACATGCGCGCCACCCAGGCCGCCTGGCAGAGCGACTGGGCCACCGGCGAGCAGGTGCGGCAGACCCGCTTCACCGATGCCCTGATGGCGATGGCCGACAAGCTGGCAGCACAGTGGCAGCAGGCCGGCAGCGCCACGCTGGCGCAGCAGGAACAGATTACGCACACGCTGGGCGACACCGCCCGCGACCTGGTTGCCGCCACGCAGCGCCAGGCCGAAACGACCATCGCCGAGGTCACCCGCCTGATGCAGACGGCAGCCGAGGCGCCCCGGGCGGCGGCCGAGGTCATCGGCCAGCTGCGCCACGAACTCTCCGCCAGCATGGCGCGCGACAACAGCCTGCTTGAAGAACGCAGCCGCATCATGGAAACCCTTGGCGCCCTGCTCGACGCCATCAACCACGCCTCGACCGAGCAGCGCAGCGCCATCGACGCGCTGGTTGCCTCGTCGGCCGACCTGCTCGAACGGGTCGGCGGGCAGTTCGCCGCCAAGGTGGACAGCGAGGCGGGCAAGCTCATCGACATCGGCGCCAGCGTCAGCGGCAGCGCCCTCGAAGTGGCCAGCCTGGGCGAGGCCTTCGGCCATGCCGTGCAGCTGTTCAGCGAATCCAACGACAAGATGATGGCCGCCCTGCAACGGATCGAAGGCGCCCTGGCCAAGTCGCTGACACGCAGCGACGAGCAGCTTGCCTACTACGTGGCGCAGGCGCGCGAGATCATCGACCTGAGCATCATGTCGCAGAAGAAGATGGTCGACGACCTGCAGCGCGTCGCGGGCAGCGAGGCGTGAACATGGAAGAAGTCGACGCCAGCGTCGAGCACAGCACGCCGATCTGGGCCGTCTTCGGCGACCTGATGTCCGGCCTGCTCGGCGCCTTCGTGCTGATCCTGGTCGGCGTGCTTGGCGTGCAGCTGGAACTGGTGAGCAGCCTGGAAGCGGAAATCCAGAAGCGCCAGCAGGAAGAACAACGCCGCCTGGCGCTGGAAAAGGCCCTCGCCGGCCCGCTCGCCTCCGGCCGCATCACCCTCGACAACGGCAAGATCGGCATCAGCGGCAACGTGCTGTTCGCCCTCAACTCCGACCAGTTGCAGCCGGAAGGCCGGCAAGTGCTCAAGGGCCTGGCCCAGCCCATCGCCGCCTACCTCGGCGCCAGCGAGCAGATGCTGATGGTCAGCGGCTTTACCGACGACATGCCGGTACGCGGCAGCAATCGCCATTTCGCCGACAACTGGGAACTCTCGGCCCAGCGGGCGCTGACCGTGACCCGCACGCTGATCGAGGAAGGCGT
>JAEUOE010000167.1 GCA_016790885.1 Dechloromonas sp.
CGAGAACATCGGCTGCATCGTCATCACCGGCAATGAAAAGGCCTTTGCCGCCGGGGCCGACATCGGCTTCATGAAGGATTTCGACTACCTGCATGCCTACAAGACCGACTTCATCACCCGCAACTGGGAACGCATCAAGACAACCCGCAAGCCGGTGATCGCTGCCGTGGCTGGTTTCGCCCTCGGCGGTGGCTGCGAGATGGCGATGATGTGCGACATGATCTACGCCGCCGACACCGCCAAGTTCGGCCAGCCGGAAATCCGCCTCGGCACCTTGCCCGGGGCCGGTGGCACGCAGCGCCTGCCACGCGCCGTCGGCAAGGCCAAGGCGATGGACCTGTGCCTGACCGCCCGCATGATGGATGCGGCGGAAGCCGAGAAGTCGGGCCTGGTCGCCCGCGTCATCCCGGCCGAGCAACTGCTCGACGAAACCCTGAAGGCGGCGCAGACCATCGCCGGCTACTCGCTGCCGGTGGTGATGATGATCAAGGAATCGGTCAATCGCGCCTTCGAATCGAGCCTCAATGAAGGCCTGCTCTTTGAGCGCCGCGTCTTCCACGCCGCCTTCGCGGTCGAGGACCAGAAGGAAGGCATGGCCGCCTTCGTCGAGAAGCGCAAGCCCAACTTCAAGAATCGCTGAGAGCCGCCATGTACCAAACCCTGGAAATCGAACGCGCCGGCAAGGTCGCCACCATCTGGATGAACCGCCCGGCCGTCTTCAACGCTTTCGATGAACAACTGATCGGCGAGCTGACCCTGGCCTGCCAGGAACTCGATGCCGATGCCGACGTCCGTGTCGTCATCCTCGGCGGGCGCGGCAAGCATTTCTCGGCCGGTGCCGACCTCAACTGGATGAAGCGCGCCGCGCAATTCACCCACGAGCAGAATGTCGCGGATGCCCGCAAGTTCGCCGGCATGCTGCGCGCCCTCTCCGGCCTCAACAAGCCGACCATCGCCCGGGTGCAGGGCGCCGCGCTGGGCGGCGGCACCGGCCTGACCGCCGCCTGCGACATGGCGGTGGCCAGCGACGATGCGGCCTTCTCCACCTCCGAGGTCAAGTTCGGCATCATCCCGTCGGTGATCAGCCCCTACGTGCTGCGCGCCATCGGGCCGCGCCATGCCCTGCGCTACTTCCAGAGCGCCGAGCGGATCAGCGCCCAGCGCGCCCTGGCCATCGGCCTGGTCGGCGAGGTGGTGCCGCGCGATGAACTCGACGCCTGCATCGCCGGTATCGTCGACGCCCTGCTCGCCGGCGGCCCGCAGGCCCAGCAGGCGGCCAAGGACTTGATCGCCGCCGTGCATGGCCGGCCGATCGACGACGCGGTCAGCGAGGAAACCGCGCAGCGCATCGCCCGCCAGCGCGCCACTGACGAAGCCCGGGAAGGTGTTACTGCCTTCCTCGACAAGCGCCCGCCAGCCTGGCTGGCGTGACCACGCAGCGGGGTGGAGCAGGAAGGAGGAAGTTGCATAACTGCCAATAATTGGCAAAATATCGTAAAATGCCACTTTTGACTCGTAAGGTGGTTCGATGCTCTTCCGCGCCTTCCTGTTCTCCGCCCTGCTCATGCCGGCCTGGGCTGCCGCCCAATCGGCCACCCAATCGGCCACCTACCGGTTTTCCCCGGTCAATCAGTGGGACATCGCCAGGACGGCGGCCTACTGGAACCCCATCATCCGCTACGTCAGCGACAAGAGCGGGGTCAGGCTGGAACTGAAGATCGGCCGTACCTCGGCCGATACCACGGCCTACGTGCTGGCCCAGGAAGTGGAGTTCGTCTTTTCCAACCACCTGTTCAGCCCGGAGCGCGACCAGTTGGGCTGGAAAGTCTTCGGCCGCCGGTGGACGCCGCCCCTGCAAGGGCAGATCGCCGTGCCGGTCGATTCGCCGATCACCCGCCTGGAGGAACTGAAGGGCCAGGAAGTGGTCTTCGCCGGGCCGGAGGCCTTCATCGGCTACAAGCTGCCCTATGCCCACCTGCTCTCGAAGAACATCGACGTCAAGGCCGTGTTTGCCGGCAACCAGAATGCCGCCTTCGCCCAGTTGTTCGCCGGCAAGGCCAAGGCGGTGGGCAGCAACTCGGCCCTGGTCGATGGCTACAGCGTGCGCGAGGGCAAGAAATTCCGCGTCTTGTGGACCTCCGAGGGTTTTCACGACCTGGCGCTGATGGCTTCGAGCAAGGTGCCGGAACAGGACGTCAAGGCCGTCGCCTCGGCCTTCATCAACATGCATCGCGACCCGGCCGGCAAGGCCATCCTGGTCAAGGCCTCCGAAGAGGTCGGCCTCGACCGGCAGGCCTACTTCCTGCCGGCGACGGGGGGCGACTACGCCGCCTATCGCCGCTTCTTCCAGTCGGTGCCGGCCGGCTTGCGCTAGTATCGCGGCATGCTCAAGGCTCTCGACCGCTGCTTGCCGGCATCGCTGATCGGGCGCGTTTATGCGCTCTATTCGGCGGTGCTGCTGCTGTTCGTCGGGAGCAGCCTGGCGCTGTTCTACCAGTATCAATACCACCAGGCGGTCGACGAGGCGCAGGACTCGGCGAGCATGCTCATCGAACTGGCCGCGCAGACCGTCGCCGACAGCGCGGTGATCGGCGACTACGACACCATCAAGCGCACCCTCGACAAGTCCATCCTGCGCTCGCAGTTCGATTCCGCCTTCTTCATCGACCTGTCGGGCGGCGTCATCGCGTCCCGGAGCGAGCCATCGGCCGGGCCGCAGGCGCCGGACTGGCTGGTCGCGAGCGTGGCGCGCGAGCTGTATGACGTGAATCGCAATATCTCGGCGGGCGGCAAGGACTACGGCGTGTTGCGCCTGAGCTTCTCGGCCGCCGCGATTGCCGACAGCCTGTGGCAACTGCTGCGCACCGCGCTGCTGCTGGCGGCCGGCAGCCTGCTCGGCGGCCTGTTGCTTATCTGGATGCCGCTGCGCCGCTGGCTGGGCACCCTCGACCGCGTGCGCGCCTTCGACAGCGAGGCGCCCCGCGGGCAGGCGGCGGGCGAGACCGTGTCGATCGACGATCTGCCGCTCGAATTTCGCCCGGCCTTCGAGGTCATGCAGCGCACCGCCGACAGCCTGCGCAACGAACTGGCGGCGCGCGAACAGACCTTGTCCTCGCTGCGCCAGATCGCAGCCAGCCTGCTGGTGCGCAGCGAATACCAGGGCGAGGATGGCAGCAGCGACATCGCCGGCCTGTCGAAGCTGATCGCCCGCCTGATCGCCGAGCGTGAGGCCAGCCGCATCGAGCTGGAACAGGCCAAGGAGGTGGCCGAGGCGGCCAACCGGGCGAAGAGCGAGTTCCTGGCCAACATGAGCCACGAAATCCGCACGCCCATGAACGGCATCATCGGCATGACCGACCTCGTGCTCGACACCCGCCTCGACCAGGAGCAGCGCGATTTCGTCGGCATCATCAGGACCTCGGCCGAGTCGCTGATCACCATCATCAACGACATCCTCGATTTCTCGAAAATCGAGGCCGGCATGCTGAGTATCGAAAAGGTGCCCTGCGACCTGCGCCAGATCATCGACGGCGCCATCCAGTCCTGCGGCCTGCGTGCCGGCGAAAAGCGCTTGCGGCTCAGGCAGTCGGTGGCGGCCGATGTGCCGCTGCTGATCGTCAGCGACCAGGTGCGTCTGCGCCAGATCCTGCTCAACCTGGTCGGCAATGCCGTCAAATTCACCGAGGCCGGCGAGGTGGCCATCGAGGTGGTTTGTACCAGCGAGGCGGGCCAGCGCATGCTGCAGGTGGCCGTGCGCGATACCGGCATCGGCATTGCGGCTGACCAGCTGGACGACATTTTCATCGCCTTTTCCCAGGCCGACAGTTCGACGACCCGCCGTTTCGGCGGCACCGGGCTGGGGCTGAGCATCACCCGGCGCCTGGTCGGGCTGCTCGGCGGGCGGCTATGGGTGGATAGCGTGCCGGGGCAGGGCAGTTGTTTCCATTTCAGCCTGCCGGCCGAGGAGGCGGTGGCAGAAAGCCCTGCGGCCGGCGGCGAGGCCGCGCTGGCGGCGGGCATGGCGCTTGACCCCGCACTGGCCGCCGATGTGGCGCTGGCCATGCCTGTACTGCTCGTCGAGGACAATCCGGTGAATCAGAAAGTGGCCTTGATGCTGCTCCAGCGCCGGGGGTATCGCGTCCAGTTGGCCGAGGATGGCCGCGCCGCACTGGAAGCCTTCGCCCATGCCCGTTTCTCGGCCATCCTGATGGACATGCAGATGCCGGTCATGGACGGTATCGAGGCCACCCGCGAAATCCGCAACATGGAAGTGCTGCGCCAGGTGGCGCGGACGCCGATCATCGCGATGACGGCCAATGCCATGGAAGGCGACCGCGAGCGCTGCCTGGAGGCCGGCATGGACGACTACATCGCCAAGCCGATCCGCGCCGACCAGCTCTACGAACAACTGCAGCGCTGGGTCCGTCTCGGCTGAACGGCAGGCCGGGCGGCCTGCCTCAGGCCGGTACCTTCGGCTCGCCGTTGGCGCCCAGGCGCACCGACAGCGCTTCGGCGTGACGTTTCAGGCAGCGCACCACTTCGCCCTCGGGGCGGGTATCGAACATGCCTTGCACGCCGACGACCAGCACCGCCATGGTGATCTCGTTCTTGAAATTGAATACCGGGGCGGCCACTGCTTCGACACCGGGTATGCGGTGGAAGCCGTGGGTGTCGGCAAAACCGAGGCGGCGCACTTCGCCGAGCATGGCTTCGACGCCGGCCTTGGTGCGCAGGTCGGCCGGTACATCGGCAGCCTTCATTTCGGCAGCGAGTAGCGGGGCGACGGCCTTCTTCGGCATCCACGCCGCGAACACCCGGCCGGTGGCGGAGGACAGCAGGTCGAGCACGGTGCCGGTGATCACGTTGACGGTGATCGGCCGGCGCGGCCTTTCCCAGCGCACGACGACCGGCCCCTTGTCGCCCCAGACGGCGAGGGCGGTGGTCTGGTTGATTTCGTCGCGCATCTCGGCAATGACGTTGAGGCCGAGGCGCACGCGATCGAGGCGGTCGAGGGCGACGAGGCCGATATTCAGCGCGAAGGGGCCGAGGTCGTAGCGGGACGATGCCGGGTCCTGCTCGACGAGGCCGGCGCGGATCAGGCTGACCAGGTAGCGGTGCGCCTTGGAGGCCGGCATGTCGGCGCCGGCCGCGATTTCCTTGAGCATCATCGAGCGCTGGCCATTGACCATTGCCCGCAGGATGCCCATGCCGATTTCCAGTGACTGGACCCCGTGCTTGCCATCGACTTCATCGTTCATGATTGCTCCCTTATTTTGTTATGTGGAACTCATTCTATAATATGGGTTGTCCATTTGAAATGAGTCCAGCATGACTTCCCTGCGTGTTTATGCCATCGACGGCATCGTTCCGGTCGTCGATCCGACGGCCTATGTTCACCCCAGCGCCGTGCTGATCGGCGACGTGATCGTCGGCCCGGGCTGCTATGTCGGCCCCTGTGCCAGCCTGCGCGGCGATTTCGGCCGGCTGATCCTGGAAGCCGGCGCCAACCTGCAGGATACCTGCGTGATGCATGGTTTCCCCGGTACCGATACCGTGGTCGAGGAAAACGGCCATGTCGGCCACGGCGCCGTGCTGCACGGCTGCCGCGTCGGCCGCAACGCGCTGATCGGCATGAACGCGGTGATCATGGATAACGCCGTGATCGGCGAGGCGAGCATTGTCGCCGCCTCGGCCTTCGTCAAGGCCAGCCAGGAAATCCCGCCGCGCGTGCTGGTCGCCGGCATGCCGGCCAGGATCATCCGCCCGCTGAGCGACGAGGAAATCGCCTGGAAGGCGGACGGTACGCGCACCTATCAGGAGCTGACCCGGCGCTGCCTGGCGACGCTGGTCGAAACCACGCCATTGACTGCCATCGAGCCGGATCGCAAGCGCATCGAGATGCCGGATGTGATCCCGCTCACCGAACTGAAGAAGCGCGGCGCCTGATCAGGTTTTCTTGAGCGGGTCGTATTGCGGAAAGCGCTCGGGCAGCGACCTGTCCACCACCGGCACGCTGCCGTCGGCGAGGCACATTTCCTGATCGAGATGCCGGTTGGAGGGCGCTTCCAGCCGCTTGTACAACTCCTTGCACAGCAGGCGGGCCTGCTGGCCCGGCCAGTCGGCCGGTTGCAGCACTTCCGGCAGTTCAGGGTCGCGCAGCAGCAGGCGGCGGTAGTCGTGAATGAGCAGCAGGCGCAGCAGGAAGGCATCCTGGTCGCTCAGGCCGGCCATGTGGTCGCGGCGCAGTTCATCAAGAATGGGCTGGTAGAGGGTGACGAACTCGCTGTAGGCGTCGGCCAGGGCGCCGAGATCCCAGGCCCGGCTGACCAGGTCGGCATCGCTGGCCGACATGGCCGAGCGCGAATCGGCGGCGAACAGCGGCAGCAGGGCGCCCAGCGCGGGGGCCAGGCCCTCGGCGATCAGGGCGTCGAGCACGCTGGGCAGTTCGGCGCTCGGGTGCACGAAACAGTCGGCGCCCAGTGCGCCGAAGCCCTGCCAGAACAGGGCGCCGCGCAGTTGCTCGCGGAGCTTGGGCTCCAGTTCGCCAACCACCAGGATCAGCCGCCAGCGGCGATCCCAGAGCGGGGCCTGGCCGGCGTAGATATGGCGCGAGGCTTCCTCGAAACGGCGGCGGCCGGAGGGGGTGAGCACGTAGTCGGCGCGCCGGCCGATGGTTTCGGTGCGCAGCCATTCCTCCTTGGCCAGCCGGAAAACCGAGGTGCGGATCAGGCGTTCGTTGAGTTCCAGCGGTTCGAGCAGGCGGATCAGGCTGCCCAGCCAGATGCGGCCGCCGCGCGGCAGGATGGCGTCGCCGAAGGCGGTGATGATCAGCGAGCCGGCCTGGACTCGTCGTTGCTGGCGGAAGGCGTCGAGACGCTGCTGGGTGGTGTTGCTCACGATGCTTGGCGGATAGGGAATGAAAGTCGCCCGGTGCCGAAAGTGGCCGGGCAAGTATGAAATTGTACTGCACCCGAAGTATCATTTTCCATTCCTGTTTGCTGTGCATCGGCCTTTGTTTTCGGTTGACCCAGTTGTTTGTCGATACGGAAATTTCATTGTTGTCAAAAATGATGTATCGCGATTTATCGGGCGCATGGGCTGCTGCCCGGCTCCCCACGGTCGCCGGCGGGGCCGGAGGGGTGATGAAAGTGTGGTAGATTTCCCCGCCTGTCGCTTGCCGTTTCGTCTGGTAAGCGATTGAATTGATTGCCTTGTTTTGTCCGGCTTCGGTGGCCGGCGAAGGCGGTGGCGGTTTGACCTGGAGTCGGATGTCGATGAAGTATCTGCTGTGGTTGGGAGTGATCGCCGTGGTCTGGTGGGTATGGTCGAAGCGCCAGGCGGCGGGCAGCGCCCGCCCGGCGCGGAAAACGCCGCCGGACGCGCCGCCGAAGGCAGCCCCGGAAGCCGAACAGATGGTCCGCTGCGCACATTGCGGCGTTTATCTGCCGGCCAGCGACAGCCTGACCAAGGATGGCGACTTCTATTGCTGCGCGGCGCACCAGGCCGCCGGCCCGGCTGCGGGTAGCCGATGACCGACTGGTTGTCGTCCACCTGGGAGGCCAACTGGCGCTCCTTCCAGTATTTCAACCTGTATCGCCTGGTTCTTGCCGCGCTGTTCTTCCTGGCGCTGCTCTTCCCGACCGAGTGGACGGCCCGCCTCAACTTGCTGCCCTCGTGGCCGATGTTCGCGCTGACTGCCGCCTACACCGCGGCGGCCGTCGGCGGCCTGGTGCTGGCGACGCACTGGCAGCGCCATTTCGATTCGCAGCTGTCGGCGCAGGTGATGGTCGACATCGTCGTCGTCTGTTCGCTGATGCTGCAGGCCGGTGGGGTCGGCAGCGGGCTCAGCGTTCTGCTCATCGTGTCGCTGGCGGCGGCCAGCCTGGTCGGCCGCGGCCGGCTGGTGCTTTTCTACGCTGCGACGGCGACGGTGGCCGTGCTGTCGATGCAGACCTACGGCATCATCGCCGACCGTTTCGAGTATTCGACCATCGTCCAGGCCGGCCTGATTTCCGCCGGTTTCTTCGCCACCGCCATCCTGGCCCGCCTGCTCGGCCAGCGGGTCATGGTCAACGAAGACCTCGCCCGCCGGCGCGGCATCGCGCTGGCCAACCAGATATTGATCAGCCTGCGCGTCATCGAGCGGATGCAGGATGGCGTGCTGATCCTGAGCAAGGATGGCGTGCTGAATCGTTCCAATCCGGTCGCCCAGGGCATGCTCGGCTTGCCGCCGATCGACGCACCGATCACCCTGGCTTCCGTCTCGCCGGGCCTGGGCGATGCGCTCGCCGCCTGGCAGCGTCGCGAGGGACAGGATGCCCATGCCTTCGTCGGTGCCGAAGGCCGCGCGCTGCGCGCCCGTTTCGAGGGGACGAGCAGTTCGGATGGCGAGGTGCTGGTCTTCCTCGAGGATGTCGGCCGTATCCGCGAGCAGGCGCAGCAACTGAAACTGGCCTCGCTGGGCCGGCTGACGGCCAGCATCGCGCATGAAATCCGCAATCCGCTGTCGGCCATCGGCCATGCCGGCGAATTGCTGCGCGAGGAGCGGCGCGGCGAAATGCAGGATCGGCTGTTGCGCATCCTCAACGACAACGTGATCCGCCTCGACCGTATCGTCAAGGATATTCTGGAGCTGGGGCGGCAGAGCCGGGCCGAGCCGGAATGGCTGGCGGCCGACGAGTTCTGTTCCGCTTTCCTGGAGCAGTTCGCCAGCAGCGAGGGACTGGCGGAGGGCGTGCTCAGACTGGTCGTGCACGACGCCGTGCCGATCTGCTTCGACCGTTCGCACCTGCACCAGGTGCTGTGGAACCTGGTCAGCAATGCGCTGCGCCATTCCAGCGGCGGCCAGGGGGCGGTGCGGGTCGTGTTGCAGAACGGGGCCAGCGACGGCCGGGTAGAATTGCATGTGATCGACGACGGCCCGGGTATTCCCGAGACGGTGCGCGAGCAGATTTTCGAGCCCTTCTTCACCACGCATACCAAGGGCACCGGCCTCGGCCTGTTCATTGCCCGCGAACTGTGCGCGACCAACGGGGCACGCCTCGAACTGGCGCCCACATCGAGCGGGGCGCATTTCATTGTTGCAGGGAGAAACGACACGTGTCAGTTGCCAGAACCGAACGGCGCCCGCGCGGCGAACTGAGCCGGGTACTCGTCGTCGACGACGAGCCCGACATCCGCGAACTGATCGACCTGACGCTGGCCCGCATGGGCCTGGCGACGGAATGTGCCGGCTCGGTCGGCGAAGCCATCGCGGCGCTCAAGGAGGGCGATTTCCAGCTCTGCCTGACCGACATGCGCCTGCCCGATGGCGAAGGCCTGGAGATCGTCCGCTACATCACCGAGCACTGCCCGCAGACGCCGGTGGCGGTGATCACCGCCTTCGGCAGCGCCGGCAATGCCGTGGCCGCGCTGAAGGCCGGCGCCTTCGACTACCTGGCCAAGCCGGTCGGCCTGGAGCAGTTGCGCGCCCTGATCAAGTCGGCCCTGCGCCTGCCCGGGGGCGGCCAGGATAGCGAGAATCCGCTGGCTGGCCTGATCGGCGAATCGCCGAGCATGCAGCAGGTGCGCACCATGATCGAAAAGCTGGCCCGCAGCCAGGCGCCGATCTACATCTCCGGCGAATCCGGCAGCGGCAAGGAACTGGGCGCTCGCCTGATCCACAGCCGCAGCGCCCGCGCCGCCGGCGCCTTCGTGCCGGTGAACTGCGGCGCGATCCCGGAAAACCTGATGGAAAGCGAGTTCTTCGGCTACCGCAAGGGTGCTTTCACCGGCGCCCAGGACGACCGGGACGGTTTCTTCCAGGCCGCCAGCGGCGGCACGCTCTTTCTCGACGAGGTGGCCGACCTGCCGCTCGCCATGCAGGTCAAGCTGCTGCGGGCCATCCAGGAAAAGCGGGTACGCAAGGTCGGCAGCGTGACCGAGGAGCCGGTCGATGT
>JAEUOE010000012.1 GCA_016790885.1 Dechloromonas sp.
ATCGCGAAGCCATTCGGATACCGCAAATCCACGACTGCCGGCCTGACCGCCCGCTTGGCGACCATTTCCGGATACACCTCGATAAACCTCGCCAGCCGCACACCAACCGGCGACTTCGGCTGCTCGCGGCCGATATCGACCAACATGCCGTTCTGTAATTTCAACTGCCAGGCCAGGCGCGGCGACAAGGTCACCTGCACTGGCGTCTCGCCGACCGACTTGAAGGCACCGACCAGTTCCCCATACTCCTTCAACACTTCCGGCGCCGTGCCGAGCGGCCCGAACAGCAGCGGCATCGCGCCCGCTTCCTGTTCCGGCAGGCTGGCGGCGAAGACCTCGCCGTAGCTGTTCACCAGCTCGCCCCGCCCTTCGCCCCAGCGCGCCACCGGCTTGTGCTCCTCGATGCGCACCTCCAGCCGGTCCGGCCACTGGCGACGAACATGCACCTTGCGCACCCAGGGCAGCTTTTCCAGCGCGCCACGCACCATGTCCAGATTCAGGCTGAAGAAATTGCCCTTCAGCGCCGCCGGCAAGACCTGCTCCACCTCGCCGCGCTTGGTATGCGGCAGGGCTTCGGTGAACACCACATGGCGCACCGGCAGCGACGGCACGCGCACCAGCCAGACCGCAGCGGCGGCCAGCACGGCAGCGCCGGCGACCAGCATCAGCAGGTCGGCAATCGCGTTGAGCAGGTGCGGCTTGTTCCACATGCATCGTTCCGGTCTTCAGTCGTTGGCTGCCAGTTCAAGGACACGGCGTACCAGTGCCGGATACTCCATGCCGGCCACCCGCGCACCCATCGGCACCAGCGAGTGATCGGTCATGCCCGGCGCGGTATTCACCTCCAGGAAGTAGTGATTGCCCTCTTCGTCCATCAGGAAATCGACCCGCCCCCAGCCGCGTCCGCCCAGGATGCGGAAGGCTTCCAACGCGCCCTTGCGGATTTCCCTTTCCTTGGCTTCCGGCAGGCCGCAGGGGCACAGGTATTTCGTATCATCGCGGTTGTACTTGGCCTCGTAGTCGTACCACTCGGTCGCCGGCTCGATCTTGATGATCGGCAGCACCTCGTCGCCGACGATGCCAACCGTGTATTCGCCGCCCATCACGCCCTTCTCGGCAATGACCAGCGGGTCGTGCCTGGCCGCCTCCTCGTAGGCGGCCTTCAGGGCACCGCGTTCCTTGACCTTGGTCACACCGATCGACGACCCCTCGCGCGCCGGCTTGACGAACAGCGGCAGGCCGAGTTGCTCCTCGATTTCGGCGAAATCGGAATCGGCATTCAACAGCGCGTATTCCGGCACCGGCAGGCCGGCCGCCTGCCACATCAGCTTGGTGCGGAACTTGTCCATGGCCAGCGCCGAGGCGAGCACGCCGGAGCCGGTATACGGAATGTGCATGACTTCGAGGGCGCCCTGGATGGTGCCATCCTCGCCGTGGCGGCCGTGCAGCGCGATGAAGGCGCGGTCGTAGCCCTTCAGGTCGTCCAGCGTCTGGGTGGCCGGATCGAAGGCATGGACATCGATGCCCTGCCCCTGCAGCGCGGCCAGTACGCGCGAACCGCTATTGAGGGAAACCTCGCGCTCGGCGGAGGTACCGCCGAAGAGGACTGCGACTTTACCGAAATCAGACATGCAAGACTCCAGAACCCACCGCAAAGGCGCCAAGGCGCAAAAATTTCGCAAAGAAAACCATGAATTCCTTTGCGTTCCCTTCGCGCCTTGGCGCCTTTGCGGTGAAGCTTTTCATTGTTTTTCCACCAACTTGCCGGGTACCGCACCGATCGAGCCGGCACCCATGGTCAACACCACATCGCCATCGCGGGCGACATCCATGATCGTTTGCGGCATGGCCGCGATATCCTCGACGAACACCGGCTCCACCTTGCCCCCGACGCGCAGGGCGCGGGCCAGCGAGCGGCCGTCGGCCGCGACGATGGGAGCTTCGCCGGCGGCATAGATCTCCGCCAGACACAGCGCATCGACGGTGCTCAGCACCTTGACGAAATCCTCGAAACAGTCGCGCGTCCGCGTGTAGCGATGCGGCTGGAAAGCCAGGACCAGGCGGCGTCCCGGGAAGGCACCTCGGGCAGCGGCCAGCGTGGCGGCCATTTCGACCGGGTGGTGGCCGTAGTCATCGACCAGCGTGAAGCTGCCACCGCTCGGCAGGGCCACCTCGCCATAACGCTGGAAGCGGCGACCGACCCCCTTGAACTCGGCCAGGGCCTTGACGATGGCTTCGTCGGCTACCTGCACCTCGGTGGCCACGGCGATGGCGGCCAGGGCGTTGAGCACGTTGTGCATACCCGGCGTGTTGAGCACGATGGGCAGGCGGCTCGTCGTGCCGTTGACCCGCACGCAGGTGAAGCGCATGCGGCCATCTTCGGCCACCACATCCTCGGCGTAGAAGTTGTTTTCCTTCGACAGGCCGTAGGTGATGGTCTGCTTCGGCACGCGCGGCAGGATGTCGCGGATATTGGCATCATCGCCGCACACCACGGCGACGCCGTAGAACGGCAGTCGGTTGAGAAAATCGACGAAGGCCGTCTTCAGGCGCTCGAAGTCGTGGCCGTAGGTTTCCATGTGGTCGGCGTCGATATTGGTGACCACCGAAATGACCGGCGACAGGAACAAAAACGAGGCATCCGACTCGTCGGCCTCGGCCACCAGGAAGTCGCCGCTGCCCAGTCGGGCATTGGCGCCGGCGGCGTTCAGGCGACCACCAATGACGAAGGTCGGATCGATACCGCCTTCGGCCAGGATACTGGTCACCAGGCTGGTCGTCGTCGTCTTGCCGTGCGTGCCGGCGATGGCGATGCCGCTTTTCAGGCGCATCAACTCGGCCAGCATCTGGGCGCGCGGCACCACCGGGATCTTCTTCTCTCGGGCGGCGACCACTTCCGGGTTGTCGGCCTTGACGGCAGTGGACACGACCAGCGCGTCCGCGCCGGCAACATTCGCAGCGGCATGGCCGATCATCACCTTGACGCCTTCGCCTTCGAGGCGGCGGGTCGTCGTGCTGGCCGCTATATCCGAGCCGCTGACGTTGAAGTCGAGGTGGGCGAGCACTTCGGCAATGCCGCTCATGCCCGAACCGCCGACGCCGACGAAGTGGATGTTCTTGACCTTGTGTTTCATTTGGCGATATCCGTACAAAGTTGCGCCACCGCGTCGGCCGCATCGGGTTTGGCCAGGCTGCGGGCCTTTTCGGCCATTTCCAGCAACTGGCTACGGGAATAATTGCGAATCAGGGCGATGGCTTCCGGCGTCAGTTCGGTTTGCGGCAACAGGAAGGCGCCGCCGACATTGACCAGGAACCGCGCATTCCCCGTCTGGTGGTCGTCCACGGCATGCGGAAAAGGCACCAGGATGCTGGCCACGCCCGCCGCCGCCAGTTCGGCGATGGTCAGCGCACCGGCCCGGCAGATCACCACATCGGCCCATTCGTAGGCACCGGCCATATCCTCGATGAACGACACGCAGTGCGCCTGCACGCCCGCGGCTGCATAGTTGGCCTGCAGGGCCTCGATATGCTTTTCACCAGCCTGATGGACGATTTGCGGCAGTTCGCTCTCGGCCAACCGGGCCATGCCCTGCGGAATGATCTCGTTGAGTGCCTGGGCGCCCAGGCTGCCGCCGATGACCAGCACATGCAGCGGGCCGCTGCGCTCGGCAAAACGCTCGGCCGGCGAGGCGATGCGGGCGATTTCCGGACGCACCGGGTTACCCACCCATTCGCCCTTGTTCAGCACCTTCGGGAAGCCGGTCACGATGCGGTCGGCGACGCCGGCCAGCACCCTGTTGGCCAACCCGGCGACCGAGTTCTGTTCGTGCAGCACCAGCGGCACGCCGGTCAGCGCGGCCATCATGCCGCCCGGGAAAGTGATATAGCCGCCCATGCCGAGCACGACATTCGGCTTGACCTGGCGGATGGCCTTGAGGCCCTGCCAGAACCCGCGCAGCAGGTTGAGCGGCAACAGCAGCTTGCGCAGCAGGCCCTTGCCGCGCAGCGCCGAGAACTTGACCCATACCATCTCGAAGCCGTGTTGCGGCACCAGTCGGGCTTCCATGCCTTCCGGGTTACCGAGCCAGACGACGCGCCAGCCGGCATCGCGCAGCTGGTGGGCAACGGCCAGCGCCGGGAAGATGTGGCCGCCGGTACCGCCCGCCATGATCAGGATGGTTTTGCTCATAGCTTGTCCCCGCGCATCAGGAGGTCGTTTTGTCTCCGGCCGCGCTGCGCGCTTAACGCCGGCTGCGCCGGGTTAGCCTGCGACGAAATCGCCAGTTGATGCGAAGACATGCTGCGCTTCGTCATAGCTTGCCCCCGCGCATCAACTGGCGATTTTCCCAATCAACGCGGAGCAGGATCGCCAGGGCGATGCAGTTGGCCACGATGCCCGATCCGCCAAAGCTCATCAGCGGCAGGGTCAGCCCCTTGGTCGGCAGCAGGCCCATGTTCACGCCCATGTTGATGAAGG
>JAEUOE010000169.1 GCA_016790885.1 Dechloromonas sp.
TCGATCTCGTGGCAGAGAATCTCGATCTCGCCGGAGGCCAGGTTGGCATTGGTCGTGCCGGCCGGGCGCGGGCGAACCTTGCCGGTGATCTTCAGGCAGAACTCGTTACGAACGGATTCGGCGATCTTGAACGCATCGACACGATCAGGGTCACAGACCACCTGGGCCAGGCCTTCGCGGTCGCGCAGGTCGATGAAGATGACGCCGCCGTGGTCGCGACGACGGTGAGCCCAGCCGCACAGGGTGACGATCTGGCCGTCGAGGGAAGCGTTGAGTTGTCCGCAGTAATGGGTACGCATGAAGAGTCCGTGGGGTTGCTTAAGTGTTGGTAACAGCGCGCGGGTGGGGCGGTGGTGCCACGACACCCATCGAGATGATGTATTTGAGTGCTTCGTCGACCGTCATGTCGAGTTCGACCACATCCTTGGCCGACATCATCAGGAAGAAACCGGAGGTCGGGTTGGGGGTGGTCGGTACATAGACGCTGACATGCTCGCCTTGCAGATGATTGACGATGTCGCCACCCGGGGCGCCGGTCAGGAAGGCCACCGTCCAGCTGCCTTCGCGTGGATATTGAACCAGCAGAGCCTTGCGGAAGGCGTTTCCGTTAGGCGAAAAAAGCGTGTCGGAAACCTGCTTGACGCTGTTGTAGACCGAGTTGACGACCGGAATGCGGGCGAGTAATTTTTCCCACCAGACGACCAGTTTCTGGCCGATGAAGTTGGCGGCAAGCAGTCCGGTGAGCAGGATCATCACCAGGGTGAGCACCGCGCCCGCGCCGGGAACGGCGAAGCCGAGCAGCGTTTGTGGGTGGATGGAGGTCGGCAGCAGGCGCAGCGACTGGTCCAGGGTGCTGACGATGAGCGAGAGCACCCAGCCGGTAATGACCAGCGGGACCCAGATCAGCAGTCCGGTGATGAAGTAGCGCTTGATCAGCTGGCCACGCACGACGAGCAGCTTCCTTCCCCGGTCTGGCAGGGGGGCGGGGTCTCAGCCTTCTTGCTGCCGCCCTTGAAATCGGTTGCATACCAGCCATTGCCCTTGAGCTGGAAACCGGCAGCGGAAAGCAGCTTGCTATAGCTTTCCTGGCCGCATTCGGGGCAGGTGGTGAGCTGCGGATCACTCATCTTTTGCAGATGTTCTTTCTGGAAACCGCAGGAGTCGCAGCGATATTCGTAAATCGGCATGGGAGTCCTCCAAAACCTTGAATTATAACCGAGAGAGTGAAGCGGTTATATCAGGTCTGCGGCGCCAATTTCAAGCGATCAGACCTAAATAGCCTTGGGTGATCCGTTGCCCCCAGAACAGCGCGATGACCCCGGCTGCGGCCAGGTAGGGGCCGAAAGGGATCGGTACGTTACGGCCATGGCGAGCCGCGACGATCAGCGCAATACCGACGACCGCCCCGACTACCGAAGAGATGAGAATGATCGCCGGCAGCATCTGCCAGCCCAGCCAGGCGCCGAGCGCGGCGAGCAGTTTGAAATCGCCATAGCCCATGCCCTCCTTGCCGGTCGCCAGCTTGAACAGCCAGAACACGCTCCACAACGAGAGGTAGCCAGCCATTGCGCCGATGACGGCGGTTGGCAAGTCGGCAAAAGTAGTCCATAGGTTGAAGGCCAAACCGAGCCAGAGCAGGGGCAGGGTGATCGAATCCGGCAGCAACTGGGTATCGAGGTCGATGGCCGAGAGCGCGATCAAGGCCCAGAGCAAGGCCAGGGCCCCGACGGTCTGAATGGTCGGGCCGAAGTGCCAGGCGGCAAAAGCGGAAAGCAGCCCGGTCAATAGTTCGGTGATCGGGTAGCGAGGCGAAATGCGCGTGCCACAGCCAGAACATTTTCCCTTCAGAATCAGCAAATAACTGACCAGAGGAATGTTTTCCAGGGCCGTTATCTGATGGCCGCAGTTCGGGCAGCGCGAACGGGGCTTGGCCAGAGACAGGGCTTCGCCCTGGTCGGGGGGGGGCTCACCGCGCAGTTCGGCACATTGAGCTTGCCAGTCCTGCTCCATCATTTTCGGCAGGCGGTGTATCACCACATTTAGAAAGCTGCCGACGCACAAACCGAGCAGCCCGGCGGCGACGGCCAGGCCGCCCAGTGTTTCGGGGAGCATCAAACCACCGATCCGAGCTTGAAGATGGGCAGGTACATGGCAACGACCATGCCGCCGATCAGGGTGCCCAGGACAACCATGATCATCGGTTCCATCAGGCTGGACATGGCTTCCACTGCATCGTCGACTTCCTGCTCGAAGAAATCGGCCACCTTGCCGAGCATCGAGTCGAGCGCGCCGGATTCCTCGCCGATGGCCACCATTTGCGTAACCATGTTGGGGAACAGGTTGGTGTTCTGCATGGAGGTGGTCAGGCTGGTGCCGGTGGATACCTCGCTTTGAATCTGTTTGGTGGCGACCTTATATACGTGGTTTCCTGAGGCGCCACCTACGGAGTCCAGGGATTCGACAAGCGGCACGCCGGCCGCGAACATGGTCGATAGCGTGCGTGTCCAGCGGGCAATGACCGACTTGCGTACGATATTTCCGAACACCGGTGCCCGCAGCAGCAGGCGATCCATGGCCATCTGCACCTTCTCCGAGCGTTTCCAGGATTCCAGGAATGCGTACAGGCCGCCACCGATGATGCCAAAGATCGCCCACCAGTAAGCGACAAAGAAGTCGGATATGGCGATTACCAGCAGGGTGGGCGCCGGAAGGTCGGCGCCGAAGCTCTTGAATACGTCCTTGAAGGCCGGGATGACGAAAATCATGATCACCGCCGTGATGATGAAGGCAACGACGATCACCGCGATTGGGTAGAACAGTGCGGATTTGATCTTGCTCTTGATGGCAAGGATCTTTTCCTTGTAGGTGGCCAAACGGTCAAGCAGCGTATCCAGAATGCCGGCCTGTTCGCCGGCGGCGACCAGGTTGCAGAACAGGGCATCGAAATACAGCGGGAATTTGCGGAAGGCCTGCGATAACGAACTGCCAGTCTCCACGTCGGCCTTGATATCGAGCAGCAATTTGCCAACTGCCGGGTTGGCATGGCCGCGACCGACAATATCGAAGGACTGCAGGAGCGGCACGCCTGATTTCATCATGGTCGCCAACTGGCGGGTGAACAGCGTGATGTCCTTGTCGGTGATCTTGCCGCCGGTCTTGAAGCGCAGCTTCTTGACCTTGGTGTTGGTAATGCCCTGCCGGCGCAACGTGGTCTGGACAACTGATTCGGTAGCGGCACGCATTTCTCCGCGGACAGTCTTGCCATCCTTGTTCCTGCCTTCCCACTGGAAGGTGCTTTCCTTGACTGCCGAGGCCCTCGGTCGTGCGGTAGCCATACAAGTTCCCTTTGTTATGCGTTAGTGGTGCTGAGAACCTCGTCAAGCGAGGTAACACCTTGTTTAACCTTCAACAGCCCGGATTCGCGCAGGTTCTTCACGCCTTCCTGTTGCGCCTGCGCCGCCAGGTCGAGCGAAGAGGCGCCGCTCATGATCATGCGTTGCATGGCCTCGGAAATCGGCATGACCTGATAGATGCCGACCCGCCCCTTGTAACCTGTTCCCTTGCAACGTTCGCAGCCGCCGGGCCCGTACAGTGTCCACGAGCCGTCGAGGTCGCTCTCGGTATAGCCGGCATCAAGCAGGGCCTGGCGGGGGACTTCCATCGGTTTTTTGCAGTTGCACAGGCGGCGTGCCAGGCGCTGTGCGGTAATCAACAGCACGCTGGAGGCGATGTTGAAGGTCGGGACGCCCATGTTCATCAGGCGGGTCAGCGTCTGCGGTGCATCGTTGGTGTGCAGGGTGGACAGCACCAAGTGGCCGGTCTGGGCAGCCTTGATCGAAATTTCAGCGGTTTCCAGGTCACGAATTTCACCGACCATGATGATGTCCGGATCCTGACGCAAAAAAGCCTTCAGTGCGACCGGGAAGGTCAGGCCGGCACGGTCGTCGACGTTGACCTGGTTGATGCCCGCCAGGTTGATTTCAGCCGGGTCTTCTGCCGTGGAGATGTTGATGCCATCCTTGTTGAGGATGTTCAGGCAGGTGTAGAGCGATACCGTCTTGCCGGAACCGGTCGGGCCGGTGACCAGCACCATGCCGTAGGGACGGCTGATGGCGTCGAGCAGCGTGGCTTTCTGCTCGGGCTCGTAGCCCAGCGCTTCGATACCCAGAGTTGCCGATGTCGGGTCGAGAATACGCATGACGATTTTTTCGCCCTGCAGTGTAGGCAGTGTGCTGACCCGGAAATCGATGGCGCGCGTTTTCGACAGCACCAGCTTCATCCGGCCGTCCTGAGGGACGCGTTTCTCGGCAATATTCAGGCGCGAAATAACCTTGATGCGGGAGGCGATTTTTTCCTTGATGGAGAGCGGCGGCGTCGCGACTTCGCGCAGGATGCCGTCGACACGGAAGCGGATACGATAGTACTTCTCGTAAGGCTCGAAATGGATGTCCGAGGCCCCGTCATTGATGGCGTCGAGCAGCATTTTCTGTATGAACTTGACCACCGGGGCGTCATCGATATCCTGCCCTGCGGCCTCATCGGCCTTGGCCGCAGTGTCCTCGTCGAGAAAGTCGAGGTTGATGTCGTCGTTGGTGAGATTCTTCAGGGCATCGGATGCGGACTCTGCGTATTTATTGACCAAGGGTGCCAGTTTGGGCTGTTCGACGACGATCGGGTCAACGGCCAGGCCGGTCTGGAAGCGGATCTCGTCCAGGGCCCGCAAATTGGTTGGGTCGGCAATCGCCACCGACAGCCGGTTGCCGCGCTTGTTGAGCGGAATGACCTTGTGCGTGGCGATCAGCTTGCGATCAATGGCATCGGAAGGAATGTGGGCTTCGTCGAATGCGTTGAGGTCGAGCAACGGGTAGCCGAACGTGTCGGCAACGAAACGGGCGATATCCAGCGCGCTGGCCTTCTGGCTGGTGATGATCTGTTCGATCAGCGAGGTCTTGCTATTGTGAGCCTGGGCAAGCAATTGCTCCGCCTCGACCTCCTTGAGTTGCCCTGCTTGGACAAGCGCACGTGCCAGGCCGCTGAGAGGAGGATTTTGAGGGGTTGCTGCCATTGAATGCGCTTAAATGCTGTTTAGATCGCTTGATAATGCTACGCAGGCGCTTGTTTGTAAAGGATGTTGGCCCGTCGCTACAGGGGTTCCGGTCGGAATATGCGTACGGTAACGACGCTACGGTCCTGGGTCTTGAGAATTTCAACGGCGACGTCGGCCAGTTTGATGCTGATGCCGGACTCAGGAATGTCCTGAAAGTGCTCAAGAATCAGACCGTTGAGGGTTTTGGGGCCGTCCAGCGGAAAGTCGAGGCCGAGCATGCGGTTGATGTCACGCAGGGGGCGTGATCCTTCGACGATGGCTTCACCCTCGTCGGACCAGTGGAGTTCCTGGCCGAGACCGGGCAGGGATGTGGTGAAGTCGCCGACAAATTCCTCGATGATGTCCTCCATGGTCAATAGCCCGAGGATGTCCCCATATTCGTCGACCACAAAACCGATCCGCTGGCGGTTTTCCTGAAAGAAGGCCAGTTGCGAGAAAACCGGCGTCCTGGCCGGAATGTAGTAAGGAGGCTGCAGTTGTTCGAGCAAACTGGCCAGATCAAAACCGGGGTCTCCCAGGCTGGCCAGCAGGCGGCGCACAGGCAGGATGCCGACCAGTTGGTCCAGCGATTCCCGGCAGGTGGGCAGGCGACTGTGATGGCTGGTCGCCAGTTGATTCTTGACGTCTTCCCAGGGCTGTTCGAGGTCGAGAATTTCGATGTTGCCGCGCGGGGTCATGACATCTTCGACGGTGATGGTATTCAGCTCGAACAGACTGGACAGAATGGCGTGATGTTTCTGCGGGATCAGATGGGAGGATTCGAGCACCAGGCTGCGCAACTCTTCGGGGGATAGCTTGCTGGCTTCGCCCCCCGGTTTCGGGGATAGGTGCAGTACTTTGAGGAAAACGCTGGCAAACAGGTTGATGAACCAGACAGCCGGATAAAAGAAGCGCAGCAGGGGGGTGAGGATGTAGCCAAGGACCACGGCAAGCCGGTCCGCATAGGTGGCGCCGATGATTTTCGGGGTGATTTCGGAAAAGACCAGGATGGCGAAGGTGACAGCCAGGGTGCCGACACCGAGAACCCATTTGTCCTCCCCGAACAGCGCGATGGCGATGACACTGACCAGCGTGGCGGCAGCCGAGTTGACGAGATTGTTGCCGAGCAGGATGACGCCCAGCATCTTGTCGGTACGCGCGAGCAGCGCCAGGGCTTTTTGGGCGCCATGGTGGCCGGATTGTGCCAGGTGGCGCAGGCGAAAGCGATTGGAGGCCATCATCGCCGTCTCGCTGAGCGAGAAAAAGGCGGACATGGCTAACAGAACTACCAGCGTCAGCAAAAGTGCCGACAGGGGGATGTCATCCACGGCTCAAACGCGACCGAGAATAACTTCAGCGACGAAGCGGCTACCGACGTAGGCCAGGATGAGCAGAGCAAAGCCGGCCAGCGTCCAGCGCAAGGCCCGTTTCCCGCGCCAGCCCCAGGCGTGCCGGCCAATGAGCAACGTGGCAAAGATACCCCATGAGGCGAAGGCAAACAGGGTCTTGTGGTCAATGGACATTGGCTTGCCAAACAGTTCCTCGGAGAAGAACAGGCCACTGCCAACAGCCAGCGTGAGCAGCACAAAACCGATCAGCAACATCTTGAACAGCAGCGATTCCATGGTCAGCAGTGGTGGCAGGCTGGCCAGGCTGCGTTTCATCGAGCGATTGTGCAGAGCCCGTTCGGTGAAGCCCATGAATATGGCGTGCAGGGCCGACAGGGTAAGCAGGCTGTAGGCTAGCATGGCTGCCAGAAAGTGCAGCTTGAAACCCGTGGCCTGGGCGTGGGCAACCAGATGCACGTTCGGGAAAATCACCGGCAGGATGGTGCAGGCGGCAGTCAACGGCAAGACCATGGGCTGCATGCCCTCCATGCGTGCCATGAAGCTTTCCAGCCAGTAAATCAGGGCTGCCAGCCACATCATCAGCGACAAGGCGAAGCTGAACGAGAAGCGCATGCCGGCTTCGGCGAACAAGGCATCATGCAGGCCCCAGGCATGAATGGACAACGCAGCGGCAATGGCCCCGCGTTCCCAAGTTTGCATCGGGCAGGCAATGCACTGGTTCTCGTTTTCGCGCCAGCGGGTGTTCCAGAAATGGAAGCCCAGTGCGCCATAAATCAGGGCGGCGAGAATGTGCGGCAGAAGCTGAATTACAATGTCGGCCATTCGCGAATTCTACTAGAAGCCCATCTGACATGCTCGACAACCTGACCACACGCCTTGCGCGCGTCATGAAGACGCTGAAGGGCGAAGCTCGCCTGACCGAATCCAATATCGCCGATGCCCTGCGCGAAGTGCGTATGGCACTGCTCGAAGCTGACGTTGCGCTGCCGGTGGTCAAGGACTTTGTCGCCGCCGTCAAGGAAAAGGCGGTGGGCCAGGAGGTGATTGGTTCGCTCAATCCCGGGCAGGCACTGATTGGCATCGTGCATGCCGAACTGACCAAGATCATGGGTGATGCCCACGAAGGCATCAACTTCAATACCCAGCCTCCGGCCATTGTGTTGATGGCGGGTTTGCAGGGGGCCGGCAAAACGACAACGGTTGGCAAGCTGGCCAAATTTCTCAAGGAAAATCACAAGAAGAAGGTGCTGGTCGTTTCCTGTGACGTTTATCGTCCAGCCGCTATCGAGCAGTTGAAATCAGTCGCCGGTCAGGCCGGGGTGGATTTCTTCCCGTCGGCGGTCGGCGAGAAGCCTGAAACCATTGCTGTCAACGCGATTGATTGGGCCAAGCGCCATTATCACGATGTGCTGCTCGTCGATACGGCGGGGCGTCTGGCGATCGATGAGGCAATGATGGCCGAGATCAAGCGCTTGCACGCGGCGATCAATCCCATCGAGACCCTGTTCGTGGTCGACGCCATGCTCGGCCAGGATGCGGTCAATACAGCCAAGGCCTTCAACGAAGCCTTGCCGCTAACCGGCGTCGTGCTGACCAAACTGGACGGCGATGCGCGGGGCGGTGCGGCCTTGTCAGTACGCCATATCACGGGCAAGCCGATCAAGTTCGCCGGTGTCGGTGAAAAGCTGACAGGCCTTGAGGCCTTCCATCCTGAACGGATGGCCTCGCGCATTCTGGGCATGGGCGACGTGTTGTCGCTGATCGAAGAGGCGCGCAAGGGCCTTGACGAGGAAAAGGCCGTTGCCTTCGCCAAGAAACTGAAATCCGGCAAGGGCTTCGACCTGAACGATTTCAAGGAGCAGATTGCCCAGATGCGCAACATGGGGGGGCTGACTTCGCTGATGGACAAGATGCCGGCGCAGATCGCCCAGATGGCCGGATCCTTGCCGGCGGGTGCCGAGGGCAAGATCATTGGTCGTGTGGAGGGCATCATCAATTCGATGACTCCGCAGGAGCGTGCCAAGCCGGAATTGATCAAAGCCAGCCGCAAGCGCCGTATTGCCACGGGGGCTGGCGTGCAGGTTCAGGAGGTCAATCGCTTGCTCAATCAGTTCGAGCAGACGCAGAAAATGATGAAGCAGTTCTCCAAGGGCGGCATCGGCAAGTTGATGCGCGGCATGAAGGGCATGTTGCCCGGCATGGGCGGTATGGGTCGCTGATTAGTTGCCGGCCTGCGCCAGGCGGGCCGGCTTGTCGTAACCCCACTGGTTCTGCCATGCGGCACGAACCATATTCGGGTATTCCGGCTTGCCCAGGCTGCCGTTGTAGCGGCCCAGGGCACGGTAGAGGTCACCCTTCTCGATATCCAGGTAGTGGCGCAGGATGGTGCAGCCGTAGCGCAGATTGGTGCGCAGATCGAATAGCGAGTCGTCAGGGCGGCCAATCAGCTTTACCCAGAACGGCATGACTTGCATGTAGCCGCGGGCGCCAGCCGAAGATACGGCATATTTCCGGAAGCCCGATTCGACCTGCATCAGGCCGAGCACCAACTGCGGGTCGAGACCGGCCCGGGTCGCCTCGTAATGGACGCTGCGCAACAGATCGATCCGGTATTCGCGGTTGGGAATGCGTTTTTCCAGCCGGGGTGACATGGCGGCCAGCCAGTCGACCGCTTCCATCGGCGTCTTGAAGGAGGTGACACTTGGGCGGGAGTCCGAAACGGCCTTGTGCAGTGCGGCTTGCGCGCTGGCCGACAGAACTTCGTACTTCTGCGCGCCGGCAAAAACGGCCGACGCGCCCGACAACAGCAGTGCGACGATCAGGCGACGCACAGCTTCCCTTGCAGTATGGCGACAATCTCGCCCGCGGCAACCATGGTCGCGTCCGTATCGGTGCGGCTCTTGTACTCCAGTTGGCCATCTTTCAGTCCGCGCTCGCCAACAACCACGCGATGCGGGATGCCGATCAGTTCCATGTCGGCGAACATCACGCCGGGGCGCTCGTTGCGGTCGTCGAGTACAACGTCGATGCCAGCCTTCTTCAGATCGGCATACAGTTGATCGCTTGCAGCTTTGACGGCCTCGCTCTTGTGGTAGCCCATCGGTACGATGCAGACTGCGAACGGGGCGATGCTCGGTGGCAGGATAATGCCCTTGTCGTCGTTGCCCTGCTCGATGGCTGCGCCGACGATGCGTGACACGCCGATGCCATAGCAGCCCATCTCCATGACCTGGCTCTTGCCCTGCTCGTCGAGGAAGGCGCAGTTCAGTGCTTCGGCGTACTTGGTGCGCAATTGGAAGATGTGGCCGACTTCGATGCCGCGGCAGATTTCCAGTTTGCCCTTGCCGTCCGGCGAAGGGTCGCCGGCGACGACGTTGCGAATGTCGAAAAACACCGGTTCCGGCAAGTCGCGGCCAAAATTGACGCCGGTCATGTGATAGCCGGCTTCGTTGGCGCCGCAGACAAAGTCGCTCATGGCCGCCACGCTGCGGTCGGCGAAGATGCGTACCGTGTCGTAATCGACACCTACCGGGCCAATGAAGCCCGGTTTGCAGTTCAGGCGCTCGATGACTTCCTCTTCGGTCGCGAAGCGGAACGGGTTGATCGCATCGATTTTGCTGGCCTTGATCTCGTTCAGGTCATGGTCGCTGCGCAACAACAGTAGCGCAAAGGTCTTGCTGCCATCTTCCTTTTCGCTGACCACTGCGATCGACTTGACGATTTTGTTGAGGGGGAGGTCAAGGAATTTTGCGACATCGGCACAGGCCATCTTGCCCGGGGTGTGCACCTTTTCCATGGCCTTGCCTGCAACGGGGCGTGGCGCAGCAGGGGCAAGGGCTTCGGCCAGTTCGACGTTGGCAGCGTAATCCGAGGATGGGCAGAAAGCGATATCGTCTTCGCCAGAGTCCGCCAGTACGTGGAATTCGTGCGAACCGGTGCCGCCGATGGAGCCGGTATCGGCCGCCACGGCACGGAATCTCAGGCCCAGGCGCGTGAAGATGCGGCTGTACGTGTCGTACATGTTGCCGTATTCGCGCTTCAGGTCTTCAAAGGAGGTATGGAAGGAGTAGCCGTCCTTCATCAGGAACTCGCGGCCGCGCATGACGCCGAAGCGGGGGCGGATTTCGTCGCGGAACTTGCTCTGGATCTGATAGAGGTGAATCGGCAACTGGCGGTAGCTCTTGACGTCACGCCGAACCACATCGGTGATGACTTCCTCGTGCGTCGGGCCAATTACGAAGTCGCGCTGGTGGCGATCCTTGAAGCGGAGCAGTTCAGGCCCGTAGCCAGGACCCCGTCCGGATTCTTCCCATAATTCGAAAGGTTGCACGGCCGGCATCAGCAATTCCAGCGCCCCTGCATTGTTCATTTCCTCGCGCACGATGTTTTCAACCTTGCGCAGTACGCGCAGGCCGAGCGGCATCCAGGTGTAGATGCCGGCTGCAACGCGCTTGATATAACCGGCACGCAGCATCATTTTCTGGCTGATCACTTCGGCGTCTGCCGGGGCTTCCTTGAGAGTGGTGAAAAAGAACTGCGAGGTGCGCATGGGATGCTCTTGAATTCGTTGCGAAACCTTGATTTTACACGGACCCGCTTCTTTGCATGTGGCTGCCCTTTGTGAAAGAATCTGGGTAACCATTAATTTTGCAGGATTTTTATGCTCGACCGTGAAGGCTACCGCCCGAACGTCGGCATCATTCTTTGTAACGCCAAGAACGAGGTATTCTGGGGTAAGCGCATTCGGGAGCATTCCTGGCAGTTTCCGCAAGGTGGCATCAAGCGCGGCGAAACGCCGGAAGAGGCCATGTTTCGTGAACTGCACGAAGAGGTCGGGCTCTTGCCCGAACACGTGCGTATCCTCGGGCGGACCAAGGGCTGGTTGCGTTATGAAGTGCCGACACACTGGATCAAGCGCGAATGGCGCGGGTCCTACAAAGGCCAGAAACAGATCTGGTTTTTACTCCGTCTGGTTGGGCGTGACAGCGATGTCTGCCTGCGGGCGACCAGTAAGCCGGAGTTCGATGCCTGGCGTTGGAACGACTACTGGGTGCCGCTCGATGCGGTGATCGAGTTCAAGCGCACGGTTTATGAGCAGGCGCTGAATGAACTGGTTCGTTTTCTCGATGGCGACCGCAAGGGCGGGCGTCAGCAAAGGCGTGAGGGAGGCTCTCCGTGTCTACCTCCTGATACGGTTCTGGAGGAGGAGTAGTCATGGCTTTTCGATCGCCTGTTGCACTGCTCTTTGCCTGCGGCCTGATGGTGTCGTCCCCCGCAATGGCGGATGAGGCTGACGACGACTTGCCTCAGCAATGGCAGGAGGTCGAGGTGCCGTTTCCCCAGGCGCCATTGCGGGAAAATCTGTTGCCCTTGTATGTCAGTGCTGCAACAAACAACAAGTTTTTCATTGATGGTTCGAGCCTCAGTATTGGTTCTGACGCCGTGATTCGATACGTCATGGTTGTCGAGACTCCGGAAGGTGGGCGAAATGTGACCTTCGAGGGGATGCGTTGCGAGACCCGGGAGCGGCGTATCTACGCATCGGGGCGTCAGGGGGGCGAGTGGTCCAAGTCGCGCAAGAAAGAGTGGGTGCGGATTCAGGATGCTTATGCCAACCGCCAGCACGCAGCCCTGTTCCTTGAGTATTTTTGTCCGTTTGGTAATTCGGTGCGCAGTGTCGCGGAGGCTCGCGATGCCCTGGTTCGGGGTGGGCATCCGGATGTCCGTCGTTAATTTTCATGTCGCCAGATAGTCTGATAATCGAATTCGATCGGGCATTGCGTACCGTTTTTGCAACGGCGCGCACTTCTCGCCCAACCCCCGGTGCAGATATTCCGGAGGCGGTGCTGGACGACGCGGAGCGCCGGCAGGTAATTGGTCTGATGCGGGTCAATCACTGCGGTGAGGTTTGCGCACAAGCCCTATACCAGGGGCAGGCCCTGACCTCGCGGGATCCGGCTGTCAGGGATGCGCTGCGTACTGCTGCCGAAGAGGAAACGGAGCATCTTGCCTGGACGGAATCTAGGATTGCCGAACTGGGGGGGCGGAAGAGTCTTCTCAACCCGTTGTGGTATTTCGGTTCTCTGTCGATGGGTGTCTTCGCCGGCGCCTTGGGTGATAAATGGAACCTTGGCTTTCTTGCCGAAACCGAGCGCCAGGTTGAGGCCCATCTTGATGGCCATCTGTCTTCCCTGCCGGTGTCGGATGCGAAGTCCCGGGCCATAGTGGACCAGATGCGTCTCGACGAAATCGGGCATGCCGAGATGGCTTTCGCGCAGGGCGCTGCAGAATTGCCCCGGCCCGTAAAGGTGGTGATGAAGTACGCAGCAAAAATAATGGCCTCCGCTGCGTACCGCTTGTAACCGGAGCTCCGGGCGCTTATGCGTCTTCGATGATCTCGAAGTCCGATGTGATTTCGGCGGTCTTGCCGATCATGATCGACGCTGAGCAGTACTTGTCTTTCGACAACTCGATGGCGCGGGCGATGGCGTCCGGCTTCAGGTTTTTACCTTTGACCCGGTAGTGAAAATGGATACGGGTGAAAACCTTGGGGTCAGTTTCGGCGCGATCGGCTCGCAGGCTCACATCGCAACTGCTTACCTGGTGCCGTCCTTTCTTGAGAATCAGGACGACATCGAATGCGGAGCATCCCCCGGTTCCGGCCAGTACCATCTCCATTGGTCGTAATCCAATATTTCTACCGCCGGCCTCCGGGGCCCCGTCCATTACGACTGCGTGGCCGCTGCCGGTCTCTGCAACGAACGCCATTCCTGCATCGTTGCCCATCCATCTTACGGTGCATTCCATTCTGATCTCCTTGTTGGATGATGGATTTTATCGGAATCACGGGGTTGTCGGATTTTCGGTATCTTTGCTGCAGTGCAGCAAAGATACCTATTCAGCGCCTTGCCTCCTTTTACGAATTTGGCATTGAACAATGATGAATACAGGTCTGGATATGCTTTAAAAAATTTAATTATCAGTATGTTGTGCATCATAAATAAAAATAATTAACGCATAGTATGTAAACTTGTGCGATGCACAAATATTCCTTGATTGCCGTTTGGGCTTCGGGCACAATGCGAAGCGTACGAACTGTAGTGACTAGCTAAAGCAAGTTCTTCGGTTCAGATTTGTCTCCTCCACCCTCCTCCTTTGGTGTGGATTTAACGCGGCTCAGCGAGCCGCGTTTTTTTTGTCCATTTGCCTAAATGCTTCGGAGGGATTGACATATCCTGTCGGAGTCGACTAGAATCCGCGCCTTTCTCCAATCTGCGCCCAATTTTTCAGGACGGCACACACATGAAAACGTTTTCCGCCAAGCCACATGAGGTGAAGCGCGAGTGGTTTGTGGTAGACGCCACAGACAAGGTGCTCGGCCGCCTCGCTACCGAAATTGC
>JAEUOE010000086.1 GCA_016790885.1 Dechloromonas sp.
GTCGAAAATGCCGGAATGGAAAACCGGATGCTGCATCAGCGCGGCCTGGAACGGGATGTTCGAGGAGATGCCGCGGATGACGAAGCCGTTCAGCGCATCGCGCATGCGGGCAATGGCCTGCTCGCGGGTGGCGCCGTGCACGATCAGCTTGGCGATCATCGAGTCGTAGAACATCGAGATCTCGCCGCCATCGTAAACGCCGGTGTCGACGCGCACATGGCCCGGGATTTCCTTCGGCGGCTGGAACTTGACCAGACGGCCGGTGGAGGGCAGGAAGCCACGGAACGGGTCTTCGGCGTTGATCCGGCATTCCATGGCCCAGCCGTTGATCTGCACATCGGCCTGGGTCAGCGGCAGCTTTTCGCCGTAGGCAACGCGGATCATCTGCTCAACCAGGTCGAGGCCAGTGATCAGTTCGGTGACCGGGTGTTCGACCTGCAGGCGGGTATTCATTTCCAGGAAGTAGAACTCCTTGGTCGCACCGGAGACCACGAATTCGACCGTACCGGCCGACTCGTAATTCACCGCACGGGCCAGGGCCACGGCCTGTTCGCCCATCGCCTTGCGCATCTCGGCATCAACGAAGGGGCTCGGCGCTTCTTCGATCACCTTCTGGTGGCGGCGCTGGATCGAGCAATCGCGCTCGTTCAGGTACACGTAGTTGCCATGGCTGTCGCCGAGCAGCTGGATTTCGATGTGGCGCGGTTCCAGCACGTACTTTTCGATGAAGACGCGGTCGTCGCCGAAGGAATTGCGGGCTTCGTTGACGCAGGACGAGAAGCCTTCGTGGGCTTCCGCATCGTTGTAGGCAACGCGCAGGCCCTTGCCGCCGCCGCCGGCGGAGGCCTTGATCATCACCGGATAGCCGATGCCCTGGGCGATCTTGACAGCTTCGTCAGGACCGGAGATGGCGTCGTTGTAACCGGGGATGGTGTTGACCTTGGCTTCGATGGCCAGCTTCTTGGACTCGATCTTGTCCCCCATCTTGGCGATGGAGTAGTGCTTCGGACCGATGAACTTGATGCCTTCTTCTTCCAGACGACGCGAGAACTCGGCATTTTCCGACAGGAAGCCGTAGCCCGGATGGACGGCCTGAGCACCGGTCTGCTTGCAGGCAGCGATGATCTTGTCGGCAACCAGGTAGGACTCTTTCGAGGCGGCCGGGCCGATGCAGACGGCTTCGTCGGCCATATCGACAAACAAGGCGTCCTTGTCGGCTTCGGAATAGACGGCAACCGTCTTGATGCCCATCTTGCGGGCGGTCTTGATGACGCGGCAGGCGATCTCGCCGCGGTTAGCAATCAGAATTTTATTGAACATGGATTCAAACCCTTTCACCGCAAAGACGCCAAGTCGCAAAGGGAACGCAAAGAATTTCTTGGCGCAACCTTGGCGTCTTTGCGCCTTGGCGGTGGATGTTATTCATTTTGATCAGAGCGGAATGTTGCCGTGCTTGCGCCACGGGTTTTCCAGTTTCTTGTCGCGCAACATGGCCAGCGAACGGGCGATGCGCTTGCGGGTGGCGTGCGGCATGATGACGTCGTCGATAAAGCCGCGAGCACCGGCCACGAACGGGTTGGCGAACTTTTCCTTGTACTCGGCTTCGCGCTGGGCGAGCTTTTCCGGATCGTTCTTTTCCTCGCGGAAGATGATTTCCACAGCACCCTTCGGTCCCATGACGGCAATTTCAGCCGACGGCCAGGCGAGGTTCACGTCGCCGCGCAGGTGCTTGGAGGACATCACGTCGTAAGCACCGCCGTAGGCCTTGCGGGTAATGACGGTAACCTTCGGCACGGTGCATTCGGCATAAGCATAGAGCAGCTTGGCACCGTGCTTGATGATGCCGCCGTACTCCTGCTGCGTTCCCGGCATGAAGCCCGGGACGTCGACGAAGGTGACAACCGGAATGTTGAAAGCATCGCAGAAGCGGACGAAACGGGCGGCCTTGATCGAGGACTTGATATCCAGGCAGCCGGCCAGCACCAGCGGCTGGTTGGCAACGATACCGACCGGATGGCCGTCGATGCGGCCAAAGCCGATGATGATGTTCTTGGCGTAGTCAGGCTGCAGTTCGAAGAAGTCGCTATCGTCGACAACCTTGATCAGCAGTTCCTTCATGTCGTACGGCTTGTTGGCGTTATCCGGAACCAGGGTGTCCAGCGAATAATCCATGCGGTCGGCCGGGTCGTTGGTCGGCGTGACCGGCGGCTTTTCCTTGTTGTTGGCCGGCACGAAGTTCATGAAGCGGCGCAGCATGGAGAGGGCTTCGACGTCGTTCTCGAAAGCCAGGTCGGCGACACCGGACTTGCTGGTGTGGGTCACGGCACCGCCCAGTTCCTCGGCGGTCACGTCTTCGTGAGTCACGGTCTTGACCACTTCCGGACCAGTCACGAACATGTAGGACGAGTCCTTGACCATGAAGATGAAGTCGGTCATCGACGGCGAGTAAACCGCACCGCCGGCGCAGGGGCCCATGATCATGGAGATCTGCGGCACGACGCCGGAAGCCATCACGTTGCGCTGGAACACGTCGGCGTAGCCGCCCAGGGAAGCGACGCCTTCCTGGATACGGGCACCGCCCGAGTCGTTCAGGCCGATCACCGGGGCACCAACCTTCATCGCCTGGTCCATGACCTTGCAGATCTTCTCGGCATGGGTTTCCGACAGCGAGCCGCCGAACACGGTGAAGTCCTGCGAGAAAACGAAGACCAGACGGCCGTTGATGGTGCCGTAACCGATCACGACGCCATCACCCGGGGTCTTTTCGGCCTGGTCCATGCCGAAATCGACGCAACGGTGTTCCTTGAACATGTCCCATTCTTCGAATGAGCCCGGATCGAGCAGCAACTCGATGCGTTCGCGGGCCGTCAGCTTGCCCTTCTTGTGCTGGCTGTCGATACGCTTCTGGCCACCACCGAGGCGGGCCAGTTCACGCTTTTTTTCCAGCTGGCGAATGATGTCGTGCATAAAAAACTCCCTCTGAGTTACGACTTAACTTGAAACCTAATGTTTGAGGTAGTCGAGCAGCGCATACGCGGCGGCAGCCGGGGTCGTATGCCCCTCCTCGACGGAACGGGTAAAGGCGGGCAGGTTTTCCTGCACGCGGGGGTGAAGACGGAAATGCTGGCGCAAGCCGGAGTCGATCAATTGCCACATCCAGCTCAACGCCTGATGCTGGCGCTTGGCGTCGAACTCACCGGTTGGTTTCAGGGCGGCCTGGTATTTCTCGACCTGCTCCCAGAAGTCGACGATGCCTTCCTTGTGCAGGGCCGACAGGGCAATGACCGGCGGCGACCAATTGGGCGAGGCCGGACGCAGCATGTGCAGCGCATTGCGCCACTGGGCGCGCACCACAGCAGTCGCCTGCTTGTCGATATCGGCCTTGTTGATGACCACCAGGTCGGCGATCTCGACGATGCCCTTCTTGATCGCCTGCAGGTCGTCACCGGCATTCGGCAATTGCAACAGGCAGAACATGTCGACCATGCCGGCCACCGTCGTCTCCGACTGCCCGACGCCGACCGTCTCGATGATGATCACGTCGTAGCCGGCCGCTTCGCAGAGCAGCATGGCCTCGCGCGTCTTTTCGGCAACGCCGCCGAGCGAACCGGCCGACGGGCTGGGGCGGATGAAGGCTTCCTCGCGCTGGCTCAGCAACTCCATGCGCGTCTTGTCGCCAAGGATGGAACCACCGGTGACCGACGACGAGGGGTCGATGGCCAGCACCGCGAGCTTTTTGCCCTGCTCGATCAGCCAGACGCCGAGCGCCTCGATGAAGGTGGACTTGCCCGCGCCCGGCACACCGGAGATGCCGACACGAATTGCGTTGCCGGTCTGCGGCAACAGCGTGGTCAGCACCTGCTGCGCCCGCTGCTGATGATCCGCCCGGGTCGATTCGATCAGCGTGATGGCCTTGGCCAGCGAGCGACGCTGACCGGCCAGCACGCCGTCTACCAACTGGCGGTCGGCGTCAGACAGGAGATTGGCACGCACCGGCGCTTCGTCCAGTTTCATCCGGGCTTAGGCACGCGCCTTGCGGATTTCTTCGAGCACGCGCTTGGCCGAATCCTCGATGCGGGTACCCGGGCCGAAGATGGCCTTGGCACCGGCTGCGTAGAGGGCATCGTAATCCTGCGCAGGAATCACGCCGCCGGCGAAGACGATGATGTCGTCGGCGCCCTGGGCCTTCAGCGACTGGATGATCTGCGGCACCAGCGTCTTGTGGCCAGCAGCCAGCGACGAGCAGCCGATGGCGTGCACGTCGTTCTCGATGGCCTGGCGGGCGGCTTCTTCCGGGGTCTGGAACAACGGGCCCATGTCGATATCGAAGCCGAGGTCGGCGTAGGCAGTGGCCACCACCTTGGCACCACGGTCATGGCCGTCCTGGCCGAGCTTGGCAATCATGATGCGCGGGCGACGGCCTTCTTCTTCGGCGAACTTGGCGACATCGGCCTTGATCTCTTCCCAGCTTTCCATACCTTCGACAACGCCTCCATAGACACCGGAAATGGTCTGGTTGTTGGCGCGGAAACGACCGAAGATCTTCTCCAGCGCATCCGAGACTTCGCCAACCGTGGCGCGCAGGCGGATGGCCTTAACGGTCAGGTCGAGCAGATTGCCTTCACCGGTTTCAGCAGCCTTGGTCAGTGCATCCAGCGCGGCAGTCACGGCAGCGGTATCGCGCGTTGCACGGATGTTCTTGAGGCGGGCAACCTGGGCTTCGCGCACGGCATGGTTGTCGATATCGAGAATCTCGATCGCGTCTTCCTTGGCCAGCTTGTACTTGTTGACGCCGACGATTACGTCCTTGCCCGAGTCGATACGCGCCTGCTTGTCGGCGGCGCAGGTTTCGACCTGCATCTTGGCCCAGCCGGACTCAACCGCCTTGGTCATGCCGCCCATGGCCTCGATTTCCTGGATGATGCCCCAGGCCTTGTCAGCCATGTCCTGGGTCAGCTTTTCCATCATGTAGGAGCCGGCCCACGGATCGACGACGTTGGTGATGTGGGTTTCTTCCTGAATGATCAGCTGGGTGTTGCGGGCGATACGGGCCGAGAATTCGGTTGGCAGCGCGATGGCTTCGTCGAGTGCGTTGGTGTGCAGCGACTGGGTACCACCGAAGACCGCAGCCATCGCTTCGATGGTGGTGCGCACGACATTGTTGTACGGATCCTGCTCGGTCAGCGACCAACCCGAGGTCTGCGAGTGGGTACGCAGCATCATCGACTTCGGGCTCTTGGCGTTGAAGCCGGACATGATGCGGTGCCACAGCAGGCGGGCGGCGCGCATCTTGGCGATTTCGAGATAGAAGTTCATCCCGACCGCCCAGAAGAAGGACAGACGGCCGGCGAAGGTATCGACATCCATGCCCGAGGCGATGCCGGTGCGGACGTATTCCATGCCGTCAGCCAGCGTGAAGGCCAGTTCGATGGCCTGGTTGGCGCCGGCTTCCTGGATGTGATAGCCCGAAATCGAGATCGAGTTGAACTTCGGCATGTGCTGTGCGGTGTAGCCGAAAATGTCGGCGATGATCTTCATCGACGGCTTGGGCGGATAGATGTAGGTGTTCCGCACCATGAATTCTTTGAGAATGTCGTTCTGGATCGTGCCCGACAGCTTTTCCTGCGAAACGCCCTGCTCTTCGGCGGCGACGATGTAGCCGGCGAGGATCGGCAGCACGGCGCCGTTCATGGTCATCGACACGGAAATCTTGTCAAGCGGGATGCCGTCGAACAGGATCTTCATGTCCTCGACCGAGTCGATCGCCACACCAGCCTTGCCGACATCGCCAACGACGCGGGGATTATCGGAGTCGTAACCGCGGTGTGTCGCCAGATCGAAGGCCACCGAGACGCCCTGACCGCCGGCAGCGAGCGCCTTGCGGTAGAAGGCATTGGAAGCCTCGGCAGTGGAGAACCCGGCGTACTGGCGGATGGTCCACGGCTTAACCGCGTACATTGTCGGCTGCGGGCCACGCAGGAAGGGTGCGACGCCCGGCAGGGTATCGGCGAATTCGAGCTGCTCGACGTCCTTCTTTGTATACAGCGCCTTGACCTTGAGGCCTTCCGGGGTATTCCAGACCAAATTGTTAACGTCGCCACCGGGCGACTGCTTGGCAGCGGCCTTTTCCCAGACGTCCAGATTGTTGGAATCAAAGAACTTTTCAGACATGACACACCCCTCG